>JBFEYG010000056.1:0-11662 GCA_041562275.1 Sulfurimonadaceae bacterium
ACAAACGCTTGACATTTCTGTTGAAGACAACAGATTGAGAAAACACGGATGGCCTTTTCTTTCCTAATCGTCTATAAAAATATTTTCGGATTATAATCTATCTTGATTAAAACAGAGATACCGCGAATATAAATACAATATGTTTAAGGACCTCTCAATCTAAGAAATCCGAATTTGGATATAATTAATCTATGGATAATACTAATGGCTTCTAATAATCAATATATCTACTCTGTTCTGCATAAGCAGATACTTATTATGATTGGTCTTTCCATCATCCCGGGTCTTGGGTATATACTTTTAGGCTGGCTGAACAATATAGTCGTACCCGCTCTTGTTTGGTACGCTTTACTGCTTATCCTGTCACTCTTTGGTTACCAGCTTCATAAAGAATTCAGCTATATCGATATGGGGACTTCCCAACTCACTCGCTGGCATGAAAAATTGACTCTGTTTTATTATCTTATATTTGGTTCATGGGCTCTTATCTTTATTGCGTATGCGAATGAGACAGAAAGCAGGATGCACTATATCGCGATCTTTACCGAGCTTGGAGCTTCTGTTGTCGCGACAACCCTCCTGTATCCTGAAAAAAAGATTGTCAGACCCGTTTTAGTCATTCTGATGTTGCCGCTGGTTGTCTATTTTGGACTTATCGGAGAACTCTACGGCTATATTCTTTCACTTTTTTCTTTTATCTTTCTGGGTGTCCTCCTCTACTCGGCCAACAGTTCCGACAAGCTCTTGCGCAAGACAAACTACCAGGCGACCCATGATCAGCTCACAGGGATGAATAACAGACAAGCCTTTGTCAACACACTGCAGCAAAAGATCAATGAGCTCTCCGCCAAAGAGACCTTCTCCTATCTTCTGCTGATAGACCTTGACCATTTCAAGACGATCAATGACTCTTTGGGACATGACATCGGAGACGAAGTCCTCCAAGAAGTCGCCTCCAGAATGCAAAGCATCGCCGCAAAAGAGAACTCTATTGCCCGTCTTGGCGGCGATGAGTTTATCTTTTTAGGGAAAGACTTTGCGACTAAAGACGAATGTCTGAAGACAGCGGACAAGATCTCAAATCAGCTGCTGGAAAGTCTTAAATCGACCTATTTTATCCGGGATCATCGCCTTTATATCAGTGCAAGTATCGGGGTCAGTCTGCTTAAGGGACCTCGTTTTAATGCCAATGCCTTCATCAAAGAAGCAGATATTGCGATGTATGAGGTAAAGGCGAGAGGACGTGACGGAGTAATCCTGTTCAATGATGAGCTTTCACAACGTGTAGAAAGGCATCTTGATATCGAACAAAGACTCCATTTTGCTCTTGAGAAGAATGAGATCTTTTTACATTATCAGCCCCAACTTAATCTTGATCAGAAGATCATCGGTTGTGAAGTCCTCGTACGATGGAAGAATGAAGAGCTGGGTTATATACCGCCGGATGTCTTTATCCCTATCGCTGAACAGACAGGGTACATGGTTGAACTGGGAGCTTACATCCTTGAGGAAGCTTTCAAGACATTTCAAAAATGGGATACAGAAGGTCTAAAGCTTGAGCAGTTCTCTATCAATATCAGTATGCGGCAGTTTTTTCATTATAATTTTGCGGATGACATCCAACGACTCTGCAAGACACATTTGAATGAGCACCTTCAAAGAAGGCTGGTGTTTGAGATGACAGAGACCCTCATAGCTGAAGACGTCCCGAAAGTGATCTCTATTTTAAAAGATCTCAAAGAGAAATTCGGGATTCGTTTTTCTATGGATGACTTTGGAACCGGCTACTCCTCTTTAAGCTATCTGCAACAGCTTCCTATCGATGAATTGAAAATAGACCGTTCGTTTATCTCTGAACTCACTCAGGATAAAAAAGATCAGCAGATGGTCAACATCATCCTGACCATGGCAAAGACCTTCGGTTTAAATGTCGTCGCAGAGGGAGTCGAAACCATAGAACAGTACCAGTTTCTAGCTCAAAGCAACTGTACTATACTGCAAGGATATCTTTATTCAAAACCTCTTAGCAAAGATAAGTTTGAACGATACTACTTCGAACAAGAAGATTCTGCTAAACCCGTACAAACCCAAAATTTTACTATTTAAACACTCTGCAACGCTCATACTTTTTCTGCAGCTTTATTTTCTAAAGAAATTTCGGCAGATTAACTTTACAAAGAATCCAAGCTTCTTTCGGCTGCCTTATTTTGTCGGTCATAGGAACCTTGGTCAAACTCTTTTGAAGCACAGCCGACAAGAAAGAGAAGACAGATAAGCACTAAAAACGATATTCTCATAAATTCTCCTTTTTTAGATTATAACGAAGTTGTTCTTTAAACTCTTTCTTACCCCCATAGGAGGGATGGCGTACCTTAATATGTGCTATTTCCATCCTGCTCAAAATATGCTCAGCGACATTTCCAACTGCGATCACTTTTTTGATATCAAACAGCTCGATAAGTTCAAAAAGATAATCTTTTCCGATCTCCAGCTCTTTGGCAGTGGGCTTTCTGTTGGAATCCGGTTGCCCTTTCTTATAAGGATGAAAAGGAAAGGCATTCCATAAAAGCGGCAGGACTTCCATCTCTTCAAGAACCGACCACATCGCTGCCGCACTCTGCTCCTTTTTGACCCTTTTCTCTGAAGCCTTATATCCATTCTTTATACCAAACAGTTCCCCTTTGCATGCACCCTCTTTGATGATATATTCCGAAGTAAACGGAACTCCTGTCAAACGGCATCCATTATAACCAGGAGCCTCGCCTACCAGGAGGACATCTGTCCCCTTCTCATTCATAAATGCCAAATACCTCTGCAAGTTTGAACGCTGAAGGTTTGTGCGTTTGGCATTGTAAAAGTTCGTTATATCCCCGTCAAGTTCCTGATCTTGAAGGCGGCGGGCGAAACCTTTGATTCCGGCTGTGAGCATAATCCTCTCCTGTGATAGATTTGTGATGGGTTTGATTTATACTTTTGATCACAGACGGTCAACAGGTTTCCCTAGAACCATGTAAAACATATCCTTTTAACCTGGGCCCTAAACCAGGTTAATCCTTATCAATGTAGCGTTTGTCCGTCTGTTTCTCCATGTTTACAAGCAACATCTCATCAATCTGTGAAGCCGGTCTTGGTTCGCAAATATAGTAGCCTTGGACATAATCCACACCTAAACCACAGACCTTTTCAAACACACCCGCGTCACAAACGTACTCAGCTACCGTCTCAGCTCCTGTCATATGGGCAAACTCATTGATCGTCTTTGTGATGTTTTGGCTCTGTTCGTCAGTAGCTATATTCTTGACAAATTGACCGTCGATCTTGATAAAATCGACCTTCATCAGCATCAAGTGGCCAAAGTTTGAATTACCGGTGCCAAAATCATCAATCGCTATCTTGAAACCAAGCTGTTTAAGCTTACTGATCGTATCAACCGCATAGTTCTCATCTTTGTATTGCCCTGTCTCCAATATTTCTATAATGATCTTGTCCGTATTGACCCCGAACTTTTTTACCATACGATCGATATCGTTAAGAATATTTGCCTCTTCATAGTCTTCAAATGAAGTATTGATGGAGAACTCTATATCCGGATAGGCATTGGCAAGGCCAAAGACCCCTTCCATCATCAACAGCGTCAGATCAGAAAGTTTTCCCATCTGCTTTGCTACGCCCAAAAACCGATGCGGTAAGATGACTTCCTCCCCTTCGATCATTCGTACCAAGGCTTCAAATTTGTGCACCTTCTTCTCTTTTACATCATAGATAGGCTGAAAAAACGGGACAATTCTTTTTTCATGCAGTGCCTTTTGCAGTCGTTTTGCCCACTCCTGATTCTGTTTAAAAAGCTTCTTGTCATTATGTTTCTCATCAAAACTAAGGTACTTTCTGTGTTCTTGCTTACCTGCTTCATCCAGGGCAATATCTGCACGGGAGAATAAAGGAAGCTCACTGTCGGCATTTGGAAGGGCAAGAGAAAGCGCATAGTTCAATGCGATATCAAACTCCTTCAGATGAATATCTTCCAAAGAGAGTCTGTTGTACAGATACTTCAACTCGTCTTGAAGATGGACTTTTGCCGCCGAATGCAAGGCAAAGGTATCATTGTATATCCTATACAGTTGCATCGGTGAGCGGGGAAAAGTCTGCAGCATCTCTATCAATGCAGACAGTACCTTTTCTATCACCTTAGGCCCATAGATGTTTTGCACCATCTTGTAGTTTTTGACACAGATCAGAATCAATGTGGATTTCTCGCCGATGTCCATCTGCAGTTTGTTCAGATTGGGCAGATGCGTCTGCATGTCGAAATACAACTGCTCAAGCAGTTTGGCATGGGCCTTATGAAGGTTTTTCTGCAAGATATCAAACTCCTTGATATCACTTTTGTGCAGATCCAACTTCTTTTCGTCAAACAGCATCTGAGAGATCTCTGCGATCTCGGTTACAGGCGTAGCTATCACGTCGCTCACAGTTTTGGTCCTGGAACGGATATAGACAAAAAGAAGAAGATGTACAAAGGCTATAATGGCCAATGAAATCATTCCATACACTCTTGTCTGGAAGTAGACCTCATTGATGTCTTTGTTGATCTTATCCTTTTTGGCAATAAGGATCAGCTCCAATCCCGTATTATTGAGCATCTTTCGAAAAAAGACGAAGTTTGACGCTTCCTTATCGGCGTAGGCAAACTGTTTTAAGCTCTCAGTGAGTCCTTTTTTATGTAAAGCACCGAAGGAGTGGATCCTAAAATCCTTATAAAATGATTCTTCATCAGAGGTAAAAAGCACATGCCCCTCTTGTCCTAAAATGATGACATAAGCACCAAATGGCAGATCCATATCGCTGATCTCACGGGTATTTTCTACCGTCAATGTCATACCGATCACACCGGCCATCTTCTCTTTGATATAAATAGGTGAGACAACGGAACCGATCTGCCCAAGAGACATGGCCCAGGGTTCTTGAAAGTGCGGAATAAACAGTGTCTTTTTCTGCGGATTGTGCTCAGCATCTGCCTTGAAATAATAGCTCTGCTTCGTAGGGTCGAGCGAAGGAGAAAGCTCATCCTGAACGATAATGCTCGGATAATACAAAGAGTAGTTCTTTCCGACATTGATCCATGCAGAATCAACCACCCCTTTATACTGTTGCATGATAGCATCCAAAGGTGCTTCCGCCATAGAAAGTATCTTCAGTGCCTGCTTGTCTTTCTTCCCCAATCTCTCGAGGTTGGTCGTGTATACGGTAGCAGGTCCTTTGTTCTTACGGATAAAAAAGCCTTGATCGTACTGGTAGGATAGATGTGTCCCACTGTAGTACTCACTCTGCTCAAAAAGCGCTTCGATCATCAAGCTCAGAGCATCCGCATCTTTTTCTACGCGTTCTATCTTGTCGTTCATCCGTTCATTGACCTGATAAGAGACCTCTTCAAAACTCTCAGCCGCCGTATTTTGGATGAGTGCTTCATTTCTCTCTTCTTGTAAAAAACCAAAAACAAAGATCAATACGATAAGTAAAAGTTCAATGATAAGGATAGGACGGATTGAAGATTTAAATATATTTTCTAAGACAAAGGTATGAAGACTCTGCATATATCCACCTGCGTTAAACCTTATTGCTAGATGTATCTTAACATCTTTTGTGTGTATACTTAAAAATCGAGCTGATACAGGAGTACATCTGCCCCCTTGGCCATTAACCGGATTATCTCATTAAAGTTTATGTTCAAATCAGCTAAAATGCCAGCCATTATCTTTATCTGATAATATTTTGAATATTTCCACATAAACATAAATGCATTTATAAAAAGAGTTCCATGTCAACTAAACAATACATCTTAGACACGATAAAAAAACGTCCACTGATCATTGACGGTGCCATGGGTACCCAGCTCCAAGAGCGATCTAACCGCATCACTGACGCCCAGTGGGAAGGCAATGAAGGCTGTAATGAGCTTTTAAACGTCACCGCTCCCGAGATACTCGAAGAGATCTTCTCCGCCTACCTTACAGCCGGTGCCGACCTGATCACGACAAACACCTTTGGTTCCTTTGACTGGGTTCTGGACGAGTACCAGATCGGCCACAGAGCGTATGAGCTGACCAAAGCAGGAGCCGAGATCGTCAAACGCCAGTGCGAGAAGTTTTCCACACCGGAACATCCGCGCTTTGTACTGGGTTCTATCGGACCGGGGACAAAACTTCCTTCGCTTGGCCATATGCACTACGATCAGATGCTCAAAGGCTATACGGAATGTGCACTTGCCCTTATCGACGGTGGAACCGACATATTCCTACTTGAGACCTGTCAGGACCCCCTTCAGATCAAAGCGGCACTCCATGCCTGTGAAGCCGCTAATAAAGAGCGTAATACTGATCTTCCTATCATGGTCTCCGCGACAATAGAGCTCGCCGGGACGATGCTTATCGGAACGGATGCACAGACGATTGCGACGATCTTGGAGCCCTTTGATATCCTGAGCCTCGGTTTCAACTGCGGAACAGGACCTGAACAGTACGGCAAACATATCAAGACGCTGTCCGAAGTCTGGGGAAAACCGATCTCGGTGCATGCCAATGCCGGGCTTCCGCAAAACCGCGGCGGTTATACCTATTATCCGATGGGCCCTGACGAGTTTGCCGACCAGCAGGAAGGCTTCTTGAAATACGACGGTGTCTCTTTTCTCGGAGGCTGCTGCGGAACCACGCCTCAGCATATCCGCGGACTTGTCGACAGAGTCTCTTCTATAACACCAAAGGCACCAAGCGGATCACAGCCGACCGCACTTGCATCACTGTTCAACACGGTACCATTGATGCAGGACCCGGCTCCGCTTCTTATCGGTGAACGCTCCAATGCCACAGGTTCAAAAGCCTTTAGAGAACTACTTTTGGCTGAAGACTATGAAGGAACACTGAGCGTCGGACAGCAGCAGGTCCGTGCCGGTGCACATGTCCTGGATGTCTCTGTCGGTTTTGCCGGACGGGATGAGACCCGCGATATGAACAAGGTCATGGCCCTGTATGCACAGAAGATCTCCCTTCCGCTTATGCCGGATTCAACACAGACGGCAGCCCTTGAAGAGTCACTGAAGATGATCGGCGGAAAGCCCATCATCAACTCGGTCAATCTTGAAGACGGTATCGAGAAGTTTGATACGGTTTGTGCGCTGGCTAAAAAATTCGGTGCTTCACTTGTCTGTCTGACCATCGATGAAGTCGGAATGGCCAAGACGCTTGAGACCAAGCTGGAAGTCGCGGAACGCATCTATGAACGCGCGACCAAACTGCACGGAATCAAGCCGGAAGACCTCGTCTTTGACGTATTGACCTTTACACTGGGTTCAGGCGATGAAGAGTACAGAGACGCGGCTATTCAGACCATTGACGCGATACGTGAACTTCGTACCCGTCACCCTGAAGTCGGAACGACCCTTGGTCTCTCCAACATCTCATTCGGTCTGGACAAAGACGCGCGTCCTTACCTGAACTCGATCTTTTTGGATCACTGTGTCAAAGCCGGTCTGACCTCGGTCATCATCAACGTCAAGCACATCATCCCGCTGAACAAGATCAGCCAGGAAGAGCAAGACCTCTGTAACGACCTTCTCTTTGACCGAAAGCCAAACGGTCAGGCACTCTTTGACTTCATCGACCACTTCTCTTCCAAAGAAGCGGTCGACAATGAAGCGGAAGATGAGGCCTATAATGCCTTGAACGAAGAAGAGAAGATCGCCAAACTTCTGATGGACGGAGACAAAGAACGTATGATCCCTCTTGTCGAAGAGGCACGACATAACATCGCCCCTGAACGTATCGTCAATGAGATCCTGATCGATGCGATGAAGGTCGTCGGCGAGCTTTTCGGTTCAGGTCAAATGCAGCTGCCTTTCGTCCTTCAATCAGCCGAGACGATGAAGAAGACCGTGGATCATCTCAACCCTTATCTTCCGAAACAGGAGAAGACGACAGAGACGACCCTTATTTTGGGAACCGTTAAGGGAGATGTGCATGACGTCGGCAAGAACCTTGTGGATATCATCCTGACCAACAATGGTTTCAAGGTCATCAACCTGGGCATCAAGGTCGAATTAGATGAATTCATTCAGGCACTCAAAGAGTCCAATGCTTCAGCCATTGGCATGAGCGGCCTCCTGGTCAAGTCGACACAGGTGATGAAAGACAATCTCGAAGCGATGAAAGAAGCCGGCATCACTATTCCCATCCTTCTTGGTGGCGCTGCACTGACACGTGCCTTCATCGATGACTTCTGCCGTCCTTTTTATGACGGGCCGATCTTCTACTGCAAGGATGCGTTTGACGGAGTAACAGCTATGAGCCGTATCGAAGCCGGCAACCTGGACACTAACCTCCATCCGGCCGATAGTATGGAAAAACCAGAAAAAGAGAAAAAGGAGATCATCATCCCGCCTTTTGAAGAGCTCAGCATGCCATCTCGTGATGTCCGTGTCCCGACACCGCCATTTTGGGGCCGCCGCGTGATGGAAGTCGGAAAAGACTTCCCGCTTGAGCTTGCCTTCGAATGGATCAACCACAAGATCCTCTTCAAACAGCGCTGGGGTTACAGCTCCAAGGGCCTGAGCGATGAAGAATATGAAAAACAGCTCGAGACGAAGGTATGGCCTGCCTATGAGCGCATCAAACAGCAATTCCTCGATGAGGGTCTTTTTGATGCGACCGTCATCTACGGCTACTATCCGGTGCGTTCAGACGACAACACCCTGCTTATCTTTGATGAGAGCGAAGGCTGGACGAGTGAAGCTGATGTAAACCGTGAACCTTTGAGCGAGTGTATCGGCCGGGCTGAACATACGATGTCTTTTCCGCGTCAACACAAGAAGCCGCACCGTGCATTGTCAGACTTCTACCACAGAGACCGTCATGATGTCTTAGGGATGACCTGTGTCTCTGCAGGTTCCAAACTCAGTGAGTACGAAAAAGAGCTCTACGACAAGGGTGAATATACCGAGTACTACATGGTCCACGGCCTGGGTGTCGAACTGGCAGAAGCCCTGGCTGAGATCGTCCACAAACAGGTCCGGCTCGATCTGAACATCTGTGAGAACGAGAAACCTGTACTTTCGGATGTGCGCATGAACAAGTACCAAGGAGCACGCTACTCTTTCGGGTACCCTGCCTGTCCGGACCTTGAGCTTAACAAGCCTCTGTTTGAACTGCTAAAACCGGAAGAGTTTGGCATCGAGTTGTCAGAAACCTTCCAGATCCATCCGGAACAGTCGACCTCCGCACTGGTCGTCTATCACCCGAACGCGACCTACTACAACATCTAGTACCGGAACGGTTTTTATTTAGTTACTTACTCCTTAAAAACCAAAGGTCTCTGGGCTTTTCGAACAGAAGGTATTCTTTTATATCCATCCCTGACAGTTGGTATTCGAATCCATAAAGCCACTCTTCTAAGACGATAAAAAGAGCTCTGAGAACAGGGCTTAATCCGCTTATATTTGAGATGGTGTTATAATGGCGTAAAAGGAAAACAATGAAACTCTATTTTGCACTATTCTCTCTCGCACTATCACTGCTTGCAGGTGATATCGACCCGAAACAATTTAGTTCTGTACCTATGTTTGCCCAGCCGCACATTTCCATCACCAAAGCCTATGATCATGGAGATATCTATGAACTTCAGTTTGAGGTCTTGACCCAGCGCGGTGTCCAGCGCACCTCTGCATTTTTGACCAAAGACAAAAAAGTCGTTCTTTTCGGTGATGCGATCGACGCAGCTACAGGCGAGCCGATCAAAAAGCCTCTTGAGATGACGGCGATCCGTAAAAATGCCGACCTCGTCTACGGTAAGGGAAAAGACGAGTACATCGTCTTCACGGATCCAGAATGCCCTTACTGTGTCAAGTTTGAGAAGATGTGGCCGATGCTCGAGTCAAAGGTCAAACTCTATGTCTATTTCATGCCGCTATCCAACCACAGAAATGCCGTTCAGATGTCCTACCACGTCATGAAGCAAAAAGACCAGAAAGCCAAGGCAAAAGCCATCTTGGACATGGCAAATGGAGACACAAGTTATGAACAACTGACGATGAGCCAACAGATCAGCGACCTCTTCTCAAAGAAGATCTCCGAGAACCAGGAACTTGCCAATGAATTTGGCGTACGCGGAACCCCTGCCGTCTTTGACACCAAGGGAAACACGGTCAGCTGGCCAAGCCTGGGTCAATAAGACAGAACATGATGACCTACGCACAGTGGTTTCAAATGCATGGAGAGAAGCACCGTCTCCTTACACAAAAACTGCTTGCCAAAGATCTTACTCAAGAGGAGATCATAGCCTATTTCCGGTTTGACAACATGGTACAAAACGAGCCTGACTTTTGCGAGCTTTACAAGACAAACACCAAGTGCCATGATATGGAAGATCTTAACTGCTATCTTTGTGCCTGTCCCAATTTTCGTTTTACTATGAACCCGCAGATGAAAGAAGGTAAACGTATCCATTCGCACTGTTCTATCGATTCTAAGGACGGTGCTGCTTTTGAACATGAGAACAATATTCATCAGGACTGTTCAGGATGTCTTGTGCCTCACAGCGATTCTTACATTGCCAAAAATTTCGATACCGACTGGCATGAGATCATGAAGGAGTGCGAAGACACTTAACTTCTCTTTTAAATATAGGTTATACTTATAGATAATGTCTGAAAAAAGGAAAAGCCATGTCTGATGAGGACAAAAATACAGATCACACCCCGCCCTCTTGGGAAAAAGAGTCGACTGTATCCGCTTTGCATTCGTCTGACCTGGATCTCTGTGGTATCCGCAGGGATATGATTCGTTTCGCACTGGAACATCCTATTCGTGATATCCGGACCTATTCAGGGTATAAAGGAGATCTTCTAGTCGAGATTACGACGGTAGACCCTTCTGTTGTAGAGATTCTGAAAGCACAAGCAGAATCATTAGGCATGCAGACCGTGGTAAAGAACAAGAATGCCATCGGTATCTATGAAGTCTACTGCATTACCCCTGATCCGCATATTTACGAACTAAAACTAAAAGAACCCGAGTAAAAGGTACATAACACCACTCTTTTCACTTGTTCTCATTGACAAAACAATGACTTTGCACTATCATTTCGAAATTATAAGAGGGGCAGCGATGAGGACACCTAAGGGCTTTGGCAAGAACTATTTTTCATTGTCCGCTATCTGTGCCTACTCATCTGCTGCTGTTTTACATGCACAATGCACCTCATTTACCCAGTCCTCACGTAATATCTCATTTGAGACGCTGGAGGAAGAAGAGGACCCGCTGGAAGAGCTTGAACTGCTGCAATGCAGCAGTGTCCAACCCAAAAGCTCCTCTTGTCATTGTAACTGTTACTTCAAACGACTCCTCTACAGACTCACCCAGTTTTTAAAATTTCTACGACAGACTTTTTTCATCTACCGCAAAACAAGATCGGGAATTTCCCCTCCCTGTTTCAATTTTTAATACGCACATAACACTAAAAATAATTCAGGAAAACAAATGAAAAAAACAATCACACTATCACTACTGAGCAGTCTGCTTTTAAATAACGTCTATGCCGCACCTATCGAACTCGACGAAGTCACGGTAGAAGCTGCCAACAGAACAGAACAAAACATTAAAGACCTCACCGAGTCTGT
>JBFEYG010000057.1:0-11596 GCA_041562275.1 Sulfurimonadaceae bacterium
AAAAGTGTACAAGGGTGCTGAGCATCCTCATTCTGCACAACTAGCTAAGTAAGGATAGATTATTATGGCAAAAACTTACGCAACTGGTAGAAGAAAATCTTCTATCGCAAAAGTATGGTTAACTCCAGGTACTGGAAAAATCACTATCAATGGTCTATCTATTGATGCATGGCTTGGTGGTCTTGAAGCGAAGAAACTTCGTGTAATGCAACCACTTAACTTGACTAAGCAAGCAGAGTCTGTTGACATCGTTGCTCAAACTCTTGGCGGCGGTTTCGCTGGTCAAGCAGACGCACTACGTCACGGTATCTCTCGTGCACTGGTAAAATTTGATGACAGCTTCCGTGCTACACTTAAACCTGAAGGTATGATGACTCGTGATTCACGTGTTGTTGAACGTAAGAAGCCAGGTAAGCGTAAAGCACGTCGTTCTCGTCAGTTCTCTAAGCGTTAAGAAACCTCTTTCGCTTTCAAAGGTGCCTTTGGCATCTTTGCTCTCTCTTCTCTTTTTTTAAACTTACTAAAAACACTCCGTAGTTCAAGGCAGAAACACCGTTTATATCTGCGAAAACCGATCTTTTTTTAATCAAATATTTCTATTAAATTCAAAATCTTATTCAATTATATTGATTTTCTTTACTATAAACATATTAGATATACTTATCACCTAAATTAGAGTGTTTGATTTTTCAAAAAGGGTGAGAAATGAAAAAGATTATTGCATTGGGTCTTTTGACTGTTGTTACATCATATGCTGCTGACTCTGTTAAGTCATGGTTTGAGGAAGGTACAACCAATGGCTACCTCAGGTATTACTTTATCGAGACAAAAAAAGAGAACTTGAATTCAAATACATCAGCACATGCGAACGCCATTGGCGGTATCTTATCGTATACTACAGGCAACCTGTACGGTTTTCAAGCGGGCGCTACATTTATGACAACCAACGGGTTTGCCTTGCCGGGTTCGGTAGACGCGTCAATATTGGGACGTGATAATGGAGTACGGCTTGAAGGTAACCCAAGTGGTGCAATCGCACAAGAGTCTTTTTCAGTGTTAGGTGAAGCTTTTATTAAATATAAGTATAAAAGTTTCAATGCACTTTATGGTCGCCAAGTATACAAAACACCATTGATTGATGCTAAAGATGTACGTATGCTTCCTTCAGCCGTTCAAGGTACTTTTGTCGATTATAAAATGGAATACGGTACTGAATTACGAACTGCTTACCTTACTCATATTAAACAACGTACTTCAAATCAGTTTATCAATATAGTCAAACATGCACTTGGTGATGACACACGCTTGATTATGGGGGACGATAAGGGTGAGGTTGCCGTACTTGGCGGGGAGTATAAAGATGATCACACCCACGTCAAGGTTTATGATTATTATGCGGATAACTTCATGAACTCATTCTATCTTGATGCGACTTTTCAAAACAAGTTGAGCTCAGGTTATTCATATGTAGCAGGTGTTGAGTATATTAACCAGGTGAGTATTGGCAACGCAGACAATGTTTTGTCAGCGAATCCAGGTATCGCCGGAGGAGCAATCGATGCGAATGCCCTTGCATTGAAGATAGGTATGGGATACAGTGAATCTAAGTTTGAGCTTGCAGTTTCTGAAGTTATGAAAAACAGTGATAAGCATGATGCTTTGGTCCTTCCATGGGACGGGACTCCGCTATATACGAATATGATCACCTCCAATGACCTTTTTCAGTCAAACTATGGAAAGGCTTTGACAGCAGACAGCGTCTATATAGGCGGATCGCAGGCTATTAAGCTCTCGTATGCTCAGACGTATGACTTTACCGGGGTAAAAGGCTTCAAAACAGTTTTAGCTTATTTGAACCTTGATAATGATAAATTTTCTGATAGACAAGAAGATCTGAATGCAGTGATTGCTTACGGTGCAGGTGATTTTTCTCTGGCATTAAAAGGTATTTGGGTGAAAAACAATACGTCAGCGAATGCTGATGGAAGCATAAAGCCGCAAGACGATAAGTTTACACAATATCGTGTTATTGCAAATTACAATTTCTAAATCAAAAAAAGGAATAAATATGACAAAAACAGTACTAGTATTAAGTGCAGTAGCACTTTTATCCGTTGGTTTATCTGCTTCAGAGCATAAAGAACATGCTGAAAAACATTGGGATTATTCACAAAATGGTCCGACACACTGGAATGAATTTTCTAAGACATGTGGGGAAGGGCAGCACCAGTCACCTGTCAATATTGTTCCTGGCAAGACGATGTCGATGAATCATCAGTATGACCTGCACATGGATGAAGATGTCCATACGACAGCCAATGTCATCGATAACGGACACTCGATCAAGGTGACACCAAAAGTCGGGGGCAAAATAGAATTGCACGGTGAGATCTTTCAGCTGCTGCAGTTTCATTTTCATGGTAAGAGTGAGCATACGATTGACGGAAAACGTTACGATATGGTCGCGCATCTTGTCCACCAAAACCCAAAAACAAAACAGCTGGCAGTAGTAGCGGTCTTCTTTGAAGAGGGGAAAAACAATCCTTTATTGGACAATATCATCGGATCGATAGGCAAAGAGATCCGTGTCGATCCGCAGGATATCCTTCCTGAAGATACGGCACACTATTATCACTACATAGGCTCGTTGACAACACCTCCGTGTTCTGAAAATGTTCAGTGGTATCTTCTTAAGACACCTTCAACAGCATCAAAAGATCAGATCGAAGCCTTCCGAAAATATTATGTAGACAATGAACGCCCAGTTCAGGAACTGCATGACCGTCATGTTGAATCTAACTAAATAAAACGTTAAGGGTGGGTCCCCTCCCATCCTTTTTTTCTCATATCCTAAAATCTCCGCGTTTATCCGATTTAATTCCAAGAATAAAGTTACATTAAATCACTCTTTATGCTACAATAATTCCTAATAGAGAGTAGTTCCAAGGGGTTTGTATAATGAACATGAAAAGTATCAAATTTAAGTTAATAGGTCTGATGGCTGTTTCTTTACTGGTAATAGCGGTCAGTATCGTAACGATCTCGCTTTCCAAAGCTTCAGAAGCTTTGGTGCAGAGTAATATGGCACTGCTTGATGCTGTAAAAGAGTCGAAGAAAGATCATATCGTCGACTTTTTGACATCGATCAAGCTGTTAATACTGTCCAAGTCAAGTGATATGGCTACGGTAGAGACGATCTGGGCACTTGAAGACAGTTTTATGGAACTGGAGAATACAGAGGGACTCTCACTGGGGAAGGTTGAAAGTACTTTATTAAAGCATTATGAGAATGAATACCTCAATCATGTGAACTATAAAATGAAGAACTCTAGTCAGAGACGTCCGACAAAAGAGTATCTTCCGAAAAACATAAACGCACAGGTAGCGCAATTTCTTTACATCGCCGACAATCCTAACAAGCTGGGTGAGAAAGAAAAGCTTTCTATGAACAAAAACTATGACAATGAATATTCAAAAAATCATATCGAGATACACAAGGCTTATGTACAACTTTTAAAGAACTTTGGACTTTATGATATCTTTTTGGTCAACAAAGACGGGGATGTTGTCTATTCGGTAGAGAAAGAAAAAGACTATGGGACAAACCTGGAGTCGGGTGTCTACAGCAAGACGGGTCTGGGCAAGGCTTTTGCCAAGGTGAAAAAACTGGGCAAGGGAGAAGTGGCTTTTTCCGATTTTGAGGCGTATGAGCCAAGTTACAATGAACCGGCTATGTTCCTTGCTTCACCGGTCATCTATCTGGGTGATTTTGAAGGTGCCGTGATCTTCCAGCTTCCAAAAGGCAAGATTAACGAGGTTATGAGCTTTGACGGAAATTATGAAAAAGCAGGTCTTGGAAAGACAGGCCAGGCTAACTTGGTATGTGAAGACGGCTGTATGAAAAATGACAGTCGTTTTATTGCCAGTATGGATGACCCGGATGTGAAAGCGTCCGGTACTACGATCACCGTTTTAAATGTCAAGTCTGCTTCAACAGATGCGATAAAAGAAGGCAAAAACGGTTCATGGATCATAGATGATTATCGAGGAGTGAGAGTACTCAGTTCATATACACCGGTAGAGATCTTTGGCGAAAAATGGGGTATGGTGGTTGAAATAGATGAAGAAGAGGTCTTAGAAAGCGTACATGCCATTCGTAATATCATCTTGGCTATCTCTTTTGTTATCTTTATCGTCTTGCTTCTGATCAGTATCTCTTTGGTCCAAAAGCTTATCATCTCAAAGCTCGCGACTTTACAAGCAGCTGCATACGACCTGGCCAAAGGCGAGGGCGATCTGACGCAGAGGGTCAAGGTTCCTGTTGGCGACGAGATACATGAAGTCGCTGAAAATATCAATGCTTTCATCGAAAAGGTCCAGGTGACTGTTTCTGAAGCGAAACAGTCCTCATCAGAAAACACGGGTATTGCCAAGACCCTTTCCGAGGCTTCGCTGATCATCAAGGGCAAGACAGAACAAGAGGCTCAGATCGTCAAAGATGTTTCTGATGAGGGAAGTGCTTTACAAAATGTTTTACAGACCTCGATCGCACAGGCAAAGACAACAAAAGACGATATCGACAGAGCTGGCAGTATTCTAAAAGGTGCGAACAAGCAGATCATCCATCTTGCCAATGAGGTACAGACACGTGCCCGAGAAGAGGTGGAGCTTGCACAAAGGCTTGAGCAGTTAAGCTCTGACGTTACTCAGGTCAAGGAAGTACTGACGGTCATCTCCGATATTGCGGATCAGACAAACCTGTTGGCGCTTAATGCCGCCATTGAAGCTGCCCGTGCGGGTGAGCATGGTCGGGGATTTGCAGTCGTTGCAGATGAGGTTAGAAAACTAGCTGAACGTACACAGCGTTCACTCTCCGAGATCAATGCGACGATTGGGGTGATCGTACAGTCGGTTATCGATGCGAGTGAGCATATCAGCTCGAATGCGAAAGAGATCGAAAACCTTTCTGAGTATGCCAATAACGTTGAATCAGAGATCAACACGAGCGTAGAATCTATCGAGCGTTCTATTACACAGGTAGACGAGACAGTCTCAGGTTATATCAGCAATTCAGAGACGGTACAGTCTATGATCGTTAAAGTCGGCAGAATCGAATCGATTTCATCTGAAAACAGTAAAAGTGTCGATGAGATTGCAGATGCTTCATCGAACCTGTCTCAAATGACGGTCAAGTTAAACAATATGCTCGAAGAGTACAGAACCTAAGTCCTGAAAATCAGCTTGGAGACGACCTTTCCGCCGAGAAACAGGCTCGTCAACCCAATGAATTTTTGCTATAATACATCAAAAAAGCCGAGACAGTCTGCAGGTTAGCTTGTCTTTGCTAAATCGGCATCCAGATGAAATATATTTTAACGTTTTTACTCCTCTGTTCTTTTCTGATTGCAAGTACACTGCATCTGAATGCATCAGGAAACCCTTCGCGCCTAAACCCATTGTTGGCAACGGACTCCGGAAGCTCAGAGATCACAGCCTTTCTTTTTAACGGTCTGGTAAAATACGATAAAGACGGCGTAGATATTATCGGAGATCTGGCAAAATCCTATGAGTTCTTGAACGATACGACACTTGTCTTTCATCTTCGCCGCAATGTCAAGTGGCATGATGGCCAGAAGTTCAGTGCAGAAGATGTAGTATTTACCTATGAGCTGATCAATTCCCCAAAAGTGGTTACGCCGTATGCATCTACATTTAGAATGGTCGAGTCCGTCAAGGCACTTGACAAATACACCGTCAAAGTGGTTTACAAAAAACCTTATTTCAAAGCGTTAGAGACTTGGATGACGCAGATCGTCCCCCGCCATATCCTTAAAGATGAAGAGGATGTCATGGGCTCTTCGTTTAATATGGATCCGATTGGAACAGGCCCTTATCGATTAACAAAGCTGGAATTTTCAAAGAACATCGAGTTGACAGCTTTTGATGACTACTTTGAGCATAAGCCACATATCGATAAGATCACCTTTCATGTCATATCAGATCCGATGACACGGTTTTTAATGCTGCGTTCTCAACAGATCGATATCGGTGCACTTGAACCGATGCAACTTGAGAGACAAGTAGACAAGAGTTTCTTCGACTATTATCAGAAAGTTGAGCAGCCCTCTCTTTCGTATACCTATCTTGGGTTTAACCTCAGAAACGAAAAATTCAAGGACAAACGTGTCCGTGAAGCTATTTCTTTGGGGATTGACAGACAAAAACTCGTGGATATATTGTTCTTGGGGCATGGACGCGTCTGTACAGGACCATTTTTACCCGGAGGAAAATCATTCAATGACAAGGTGAAAGCACCTGTCCAAGACCTTGTAAAAGCAAAAAGACTGCTCCAAGAAGCCGGTTATGATGAGAAGCATCCGCTTGAGTTTGAGATCGCTACCTCCAATGCTTCGGAGGTACGTCCTTATGCTGCACAGATCATGCAGCACGAACTGGCAAAGATCGGGGTAAAAGTCACCTTGCGTGTTATGGAATGGCAGGCTTTTTTGAACATGGTCGTCTTTCCAAGGAAGTTTGACACTGTTCTTCTGGGGTGGGCTCTTTCCTTGAGTCCGGACCCGTATCTGGTATGGCACTCTGACAATGACAAACCGGGTGCTTTTAACTTCATCGGCTACAGAAATGATGAGGTGGATATGCTTATCAGAAAAGCGGGAGGGACTGTCGATAGAAAAAAACTTGCTGTCGTCCAAAGAGAGATATTTAAGAAGATAGTAGATGACAACCCGTATCTCTTTTTGTTCATACCCAACGATATCAGTGTGATCAATAAGAACATCTCTCCGATCGAGCCTACGATAAGCGGTTTTTGGCATAATCAGATAGATTGGAAGATACAAGAATAATGACAATACTATTTGACCTTGACGGAACATTGATAGACTCGACTGAAGCAATACTTGAGGGCTTTCACAACACTTTTGATCTGTATAAGCGGAAAAACCCTACAGACGAGGATATCAAATCTCTGATAGGACATCCTTTGGACGTGATGTATAGGGAACTTGGGATAGAAGAGGAGTCGGTCTGGGATTTTGTCAAGGCCTATAAGGCGCATTACAGCACAATACATTGTGAAAAAACAGTATTGCTGGAGTGTGCACTTGAGGCAGTCAGTGAAGCCCGTAAGATCGCAAAACTGGGCATTGTCACAACAAAAACAGGACAATATTCGCGTGAACTCTTAGAGCACTTTGGGATTATGGACGCTTTTGAGGTACTCATAGGAAGAGAGCATGTCGAAAACCCAAAACCCCATGCCGAACCAATAGAAAAAGCGATTGGCATGATGAAAACGACAAAAGAAGAGTGCTGGATGATCGGTGATACACGTCTTGACATAGCCTCTGCGCACAATGCAGGTATAAAGTCTGTTGCAGTCACTTCGGGCTATGATAAACGTGAAGAGTTGATGACATTGACTGAGATTGTTGAAAACAATGCTTTGGATGCGGTACGTTATATAGCTGAGACCTTAAAGTAAACAGACCAGAGCCTGTTTGTTAAAGTCTTGATTTTAAGCTTATAGCATTTCTCTTTTAAACCGTATTAGCCACGCTTTAAACTTAATCTGCTACTATTACCGCAATTAACTATCAAGGAAAACAGATGCCATTATTAGACAGTTTCACCGTTGACCATACTATCATGAAAGCGCCTGCCGTTCGTCTGGCTAAAAAGATGAAGACACCATCGGGTGATGACATAACCGTTTATGATCTTCGCTTTTACGAGCCAAACAAAGAGATGATGAACGAGACGGGTATCCATACACTTGAGCATCTTTTTGCAGGTTTCATCCGTAACCATCTGAACTCGGACAAGACGGAGATTATCGATGTCTCTCCTATGGGCTGCCGTACTGGCTTTTATATGAGTACGATAGGTTCACCTTCGGAAGAAGAAGTGGCAAAAGCATGGGAAGAAGCGATGGAAGATGTGAAAAATGTCAAAGAGCAGTCGGATATCCCTGAACTCAACATCTATCAGTGCGGAACTTATAAGATGCATTCACTTGAGGATGCAAAGAAGATCGCTGATGATATGTTGTCACGCCATATCGGAGTGATGGACAATGATGCGATTCAACTGGATCTTAAAAAAGTAGGGCAGGCTTGATACTGTAAGCTATATGCAGTGTAGATGTTGCAGGCTTAGACCTGTGTCTGTATGAAGATGTGAAATATGCTCTTTTAAATATACAATACAAGTGAATATAGAGCTGTTTATAAAGATATTTTAAAGAATGAATTTTCCTATGAACATTGAAAAAAAGATTTTTTCCAGTATAGCAAAGGTCATAAGGCAAGATAAAAAAAACGTTTTTTATCTTATATATTACTCTACTATCAAAGCTATTTTGGTCTTGTCGATCCCTTTGGCATCGTCGTTTATCATTAACAGTGTTTTAGCGCATGCTTCTATCTCAGTTTCCGTTCTGGGCTTTATCGTAATCACGGCATTTGTCTTTATTACCGTGTTAAACGTCATACAAGAATATATCGTTGAAAAGTTCCAGCAGCAGATATTTGTGCAGACAGGCATCGAGATTGCGGAGTTGGCAACCAATCTAAGAAACAAAACATTGGATAGCAAACTGGCTGGCAATATCGACCAGTATATGAACTACTTCTTTGATATCACATCCTTGCAAAAACTTTTTCCGGTCATCTTACTTGACGGTGCAGGGTTGGTCATCAAGATCATTGTCAGTCTGATCTTGTTATTGGCCTTTGACCCTCTTCTTTTTGTCTCCAGTATAATTCTTTTTATGATCTATTTAGTGCTATTGTTCCTATTGGGACGCAATGGGATCAAGTATGCGATCGACCGTTCGGACAATAAGCATAAAAGCATATACTTCCTGCAGAACATACCCAATGTAGAGCAGTCAAAAGAGGATGTCTTAAATGCGTATGATCAGCATCTAAACGACTACGTCGACAGCAGACAAAAAAGCTTCAGTGTCATCATCCGACAACTCGCGTTGACATTCTTTATGGAAGGGTTCGTCGTAAGCGGATTCTTGATCTTGGGCGGTTCATTGGTTGTCAACGGTGTATTGCCCGTAGGCGAGTTTGTCGCAGCAGAGATCGTGATCGTTTCCATTATCTATTCGCTTAAAGTGTTTGTCAAGCAGATAGATTATATTTATGAGATGATAGAAGGGATTTACAAGATCAATAAACTATCCCTCTCCTTAGGGGATAAAGAGCATGAGTAATCATAATTTCACAGTCTTACAAAAGGTCTTATTGCATACGTTTGTAGAGAAGTTTTGGCGCATAAGTTTTGTCATCGTAGCTACAATCATAGCTTTTTTGTTCCTGCCATGGCAGCAAACGGTAAAAGGCCAGGGGATTATAACTGCATTTGATCCTACACAAAGGCCTTATGAGATCTCTGCGACGATACACGGGTTTATAGAAGAGTTTCACGTTGAAGAAAACCAGTATGTCAAAAAAGGCGACCTTCTTTTTACCATGGTCGATATCGATCGCAAGTATTCTGTTAAGTTGAAGAAAATAGAAGAGAACATACAGGAACAACTGGAAAATACAAAAAAGCAGGTGTTCATATTAAGTGAAAAAAGAGACAACCTACAAGAGTATCTGAAGGTCGGACTTGATGTCTATTCTCAAAAGTTTGAGCAAATTGAAGACAAGATAAAAAGTCTTAAACTGAAAAAGACTTCCTTAGAAAAAAACAATGAGATAGAACGGTCAAATTTTGAAAGAATTGCCTTGTTGTTCCAAGAGGGCATTGAATCAAAACGAAAATTCGAGATGTCTGAAAACATCTACATTAGAACAAAAGCAGAGCTTGAAAAGGTAGTGATCGATATTCAGGTAGAAAGCAGAAGTCTTGATATCATCAAACAGGAAAAAGAAAAGTTCTTGAAAGATACGCAAAACAAGATAAAATCCCTTGAAGAGTCTATACTGTCATCTCAAAACAAGATGACATCGCTGGACCAGGATTTGCAAAGACAGTCTATGCAGATCTCAAGATATTCAAGCTCGCAAGTGTATGCGCAAAAAGACGGATATGTCATCCGGTTGTTTGAGAGTGATCAAAACAAGCTGCTAAACAAAGGCGACAGAGTCATCTATTTTGCTCCTGATGTCAGTGAAAAGACACTCTTGCTCAAAGTGTCTGATTTTAATATGCCTTTGATAAAAGAAGGGCTTCCTGTACGTCTGATGTTCTATGGCTGGCCGGCGATGCAGATATCGGGCTGGCCGGCTATCAAGTACGGTACTTTCGGAGGCAGGATAAAAAAAGTCGACTCCATCTCCTACGAAAAAGGATTTTTCTATGCGTATGTCGTAGAAGACGGTGATGAACCGTGGCCAAAGGGGGATGCTCTGAAAGTAGGCACACAGACAACGGCATGGGTACGTTTGGAAACAGTTCCTATCTGGTATCAGATCTGGCGTACGATCAACGGGTTGCCGCCTCGGATGGTCACTCCGAAGATAAGAGAAGAGTGATGCGTCTTTTTACCGCATGTATAGGACTTCTTGCATTGGCTAATGCCTATGCAACCGAGCTCTTCACCCAGGAAGATATCACCAGGTATCTTACTATCGAGAACCCTTTTGTCTATACCGCGGTTGGCCAAAAGTATATCTATAAAGAGAAAGAGCAGTATCAGTTAGGCGGTTTTGATACCAATCTTGGTGTCAAGTATGATAAAAAAGATTATCCGCTCAGCGAAGCGGAGTACTTTTCTGCAGGAATAGAAAAACCTATTGAAAACGGTATGGAGTTCAGTCTGAACTACCGTAAAGCGGAAGGTACCCAAGAGTATAACAATATCAAGACCGGGGATGATGGGGAGGTTCTTTTAGGTGTCAAGATCCCGGTGTTTTCTGTAGCAAACAATACTAACAAACGAAAGTTGGCTCTAGACTCCTCCAGGCTGGACACACGTAAAATGGACTATAAAGCCCAGGACAATTTGCGTCTTTTGTATTCAAAGATCATTGAAGGCTATTATGAACTGCTGTTTTATCACCAGAACAAAGGTCTGGTCACAAAACTTCTTGACAAAGCGAGGCGAAGGGTCTCTATTATTGAAAAACGTGTTGATGCGGGTTCTTTGCCCCAGATCGCTTTACTCGAAGCCAATCAGCAGGTCCTTAATCGAGAACAGCGCTTGTTGGTGACAAAAAATCAGTATGAAAATGCCCTAAGTTCTTTTCTTAAATATCTGAATATAGATGTTGAGTATTTCAATCAGACCTATACGCTTCCGCTGCTCTCAGATCTAAAAGAGAATGATATCCCCCCGGAGGTCTCTTTTGAAAAAGCACTCGAAAACCGGCCTGATCTAAAAGTGTATGCCAATGAGATCAAGAAGCTTGATCTTGAAAACACGTTTACATCCATATCAAAATACCCCAATCTTGATATCGGCGTATACGGAGTACATGATTTTGAGTATGAAAACGGATTTAAGATAACACTGGGGATGGATTTTCCGCTGGAGCGAAGAAAATATACCGGCAAAAGCCTGGAGATCAAAAAAAGTATACAAAATGTCCAAAAAGACAAAGAACAGCAGATCATC
>JBFEYG010000058.1:0-11585 GCA_041562275.1 Sulfurimonadaceae bacterium
GCTTCTGACTGTACTTTTACCTCGCGTCTGTGAGTATAATCGACCAAAAACGAACCTGTTTTAGTCGTAGAGAAGTCCACGCACAATTTTGCGGCGGCATGCAAGACCTTGTCACTGACGTTCTGTTTGCTGGTCTGGATGATGACATGGGTTGAGGGCATACCCTGAATATGCATCCAGATATCTCCGGCCCGCGCGATCTTTAACAGCTCAATATTGCCTTTCTTATTTTTTCCCAACATCACTTTCTGCCCTTCTATCCAAAAGACTTCGTAAGGCTTAGGCGGCTCTTTTTTCGCCTTCTTTTTTTGCGGAGGCAGAAGAAGCTGCAGCTCTTCAGGTGTCTGAGTGAGCAGTATGTTTGCCTTGAAACGTTCCAAAAAGTCTATCTTTTCACCTAGACTCTCTCGTTCAATATGCAGATTCGATGCTTTTTGTTTTGCTTTCTTGGCTTTCTTGAAGAAGAGTTCCCCGACCTCGGCACTGGTTCGCGCCCCTTCCGGAAGCTCCAGCTCTATTTCATTTCCGGAAAAATCATACAGTCTGACCGACTTGGAATAAGGCTTGATCAAATGCAGGTTGGCCAGAGCAAGATTGCCTTTGTCGAAGTTTTCTTCGGCTTCTTTCTTCAGCTTTTCCTCATCTTGCAATTTAGACAGTTCGTCTTTCATCCGCTTTATCTTTTTATCGACACGTGCAGCCTCGACCTTCTGTCTGCTTAGCAGCTGCTTTTGGGTACGCTGGTGGTAGACTTCTTTCAGATAGCTTTGGATGTCAGCTATTGCTTCGCCCTCTTTGGGTGTAAAACCCGGTGCTTCAAGTTCCTGAAGTCTCACTCCGGGTTTAATCTCGCGATATGAGTTCATGATATCTACATGACGGAGAGCATCAAGGATGACCCCTTCTTCGTCCAGCAAGATGGCATTTGTGTATTTACCCGTGAACTCCAGCTGTAAAAAGGTCTTATTCGCCTTATAAGCACCGCTTTGCACCACTCCGATACGCAAGACTTTGTCCTTGTTTACGATCTCAAGACTGGCAATATCGCTTCGTCCGAGATACTTCTGCAAGAGAACATCAAAGGGGGCTTGATAATGCTTCATCCGTACAGAGTCTTCACGCATATAGATAGCACTGTTGCCTTTTTCAAGGTCAAAGTAGATGTCATAGTGTCCGTCAAAGGTGATCTTGATGATGTTATCACCGACCCTGTGCGCCACAGAGATACGTTTAAAATCTTTTAAATAATGGACAATCTGTTTAAATTCATAAAATTTCATAGGTGAAATCCTTCGTCTAATGGCATTTTATCATAAGAGTATAAAGATACTTTGCTATAATCGCGTCAATAAAACATGCTCCTTGATAGCATTTTAAAAGGTTAATTATGGGACAGACCATAACTGAGAAAATATTTTCTGATCACGTAGGTAAAGAAGTCTTTGCGGGCGAGATCGTTCGTTCGCCTATCGATATGATCATCGGCAATGATATCACTACACCTATCTCTATCAAGGCATTTGAGGAGAGCGGTGCTGAAAAGTTGGCGAATCCGGATGGGTTTGCTCTTGTTCTTGACCACTTCATCCCGGCAAAAGACATTGCCTCAGCAAACCAGGCGAAAATCAGCCGCGAGTTTGCCTACAAGCATGACCTTAAGAACTATTTTGACGAAAAAGACATGGGTATCGAACATGCGCTTCTTCCTGAAAAAGGTCTTGTCGTACCGGGTGATGTTATCATCGGTGCCGATTCACATACCTGTACTCACGGTGCGCTTGGTGCCTTTTCAACAGGTATGGGTTCCACGGACCTTGCCTTTGGTATGATCACGGGCGGGAACTGGTTCAAGGTGCCTGAAAGTATCAAGGTCATCTTTTCCGGCGAACTGCAGCCATTTGTCTACGGAAAGGACCTTATCCTTGAAGTCATCCGTCAGATCGGTGTTGACGGGGCACTTTATCAGGCACTTGAGTTCACAGGTTCTACTATCGATTCTCTTGATATGGACAGCCGTTTCAGCCTGTGTAACATGGCCATCGAAGCCGGTGCAAAATCAGGGATCATCGCTGTTGACGATGTCACCAGAGCTTTCTTGGCAGACAAGGAACTTGCACGCAAGCCCAAAGAGTTTTACTCGGATGCCGATGCCAAGTATGTCAAGGTCATCGAGATCGATGTCAGCAAACTCGAGCCTGTTATCGCCTATCCTTCGCTTCCGTCTAACGGCAAGCCGCTTAGCACTGCAGTGAATGACAAGATAGCTGTAGACCAGGTCTTCATCGGTTCATGTACAAACGGCCGTCTGTCTGATCTTAAGATCGCTGCTGAGATCATGAAAGGCAAACGTGTCGCACGCCGTACCCGTATGATAGTGACACCTGCAACGCAAAAGATATTGAAAGATGCAGAAAAGCTTGGCTACATCGATATCCTGATCGATGCAGGCGCTGTTGTCTCCAATCCGACTTGTGGGGCTTGCCTTGGCGGTTATATGGGAATCCTTGGCGATGGCGAAGTCGCAATTGCTACCACCAACAGAAACTTTGTAGGACGTATGGGGGCTCGAAGTTCAGGTATATATCTAGCCAACTCAGCCGTGGCAGCTGCTTCGGCTATCACAGGCTATATCACAGACCCTTCTACTATAGACTAAGTACAGACAACTTGGTTTCGGCCTGCTGCCTTGGCTTGATAAAGCGCCTCGTCAGCAGATCTTATAAGTTCTGCAATACTCATTCTTTCTTCAACTTCGGTCACACCGAAAGAAGCGGTTACACTTTTCTCATCAAGTTGTATCGTCTCCTCCATAGCACAACGGATACGCTCGGCGATCTCTACTGCAGAAACCTTATTGGTTTGCGGAAGTAAAACAACAAACTCCTCGCCTCCGTATCGGGCAGGAGTATCTACCTCTCGAATATGCTTCAATGTTATCTGTGCGATCTCTTTTAATACGTCATCTCCTATCTGATGGCCATAGGTATCGTTAACCGCCTTAAAATAATCAATATCAAACAAGATAATAGAAAATACTTCTTTTTGCCTTTTGTACCTCGCGTACAGATACTCAAGTCGGTTCATCATCGATAAACGGTTATTCAATCCCGTCAATGCATCCGTATATGCTTCGATTTTTTTCTCTTCATAGAGTTCTTCCAACTTTAAATTAGCCTCTTTCAACGCCTTGCTCTGTTTGGATATGACCTCTTGATAGTTTTTATTGACCTGTACATAAATGATGACAAAAAAACTGATCAACGACTGCATACTTATAAGTTTAAAAAGCTCCATATAGCTTAAATAGGCAGCTCCAATACCTGAAAAGCTGATATAGAGAAACGACACACCAAACAGCAATCCAAAAAACAGTACCTCTCTTAACGGCCGCAAGATAATAGTAATCATAGGCAAAAATATAAAAAGCACTGTACTCTCAATCGAGCTTGTGTTATATAATAGGTTCCAGTAGATCGGCAAAGACATGAAGACAATAAACAGACGACTCGAAGCTGTGTACCCGAGCCTTTGCAAGGCGGTATACCTTAAAAGAGTGAAACTCACTACTGCAAAAATAAATTCTAAGACCGCCAATTCTTTTGAATAAAATAAATAGTCAACCCCTGACATCAAAAAGGCGATAATACCAACCCCTTTCAGCATCATTCTATAAACAGTCTTTTCAACTTCCCAGTCTTTAAGCCACTTAAATATATTCTTCATCCAACTCCTTATTCTCTAATATATCATTATTTTTATAATAAACAAGGGTCCTTGTCTCCACCCTTCTTTTTTTTAGTAGCCTTTGCTATAATTAAGGATTAACTGACAACTTTAGGAAAACAATGAACTTAACACATTTAGATGAAAATGACAGACCTAAGATGGTGGATGTGTCGGACAAAAAAGAGACGACTCGTGTCGCAATAGCAAGCGGAAAGATCTCTATGACACAAGAGGCGTATGACGCCATCGTCACACAAAAGACGAAAAAAGGACCTGTCATCCAAACCGCTGTCATAGCAGCGATCATGGGAGTTAAAAAGACAAGTGATCTAATCCCTATGTGTCATCCGCTTAATCTTTCAGGAATCAACTGTGATGTAGAAGAGCTTCCCTCTCTTCCTGGGTTTAAGCTCTTTGTCACAGCGAAACTTACCGGACAGACAGGCGTAGAGATGGAAGCACTTACCGGAGTAAGTATCGGTCTTTTGACGATCTATGATATGGTAAAGGCCATTGACAAAGGCATGGTCATCTCCGATGTTCAACTTGAATCCAAAGAAGGAGGAAAAAGTGGTGAATATAAACGAACTTGATCAAAAACTTGAACTAGACTACCCTTGCAAATGGACATATAAGCTCATTTCAGAACATGAAGATCATACCAAAGAGGCGGTATTTGATGTCATATGCGAAAGAATACACAGCTTGAAACACTCGAACCAAAGTAAATCAGGTAAGTATGTCAGCATGAACTTAGAACTTTTAGTGCAAAATGAAGATGATAGAAATTTTATCTATGAGGCATTAAAAGCACATCAAAAAGTCAAGATGGTATTGTAAAACAGATCTTTGCCTCAGAAACAGACATAAGGAATATTATGAATAGTGAAAAACTGGAACGTGACTTACTGGATAAATGTGCAAAACTTGAAGGGCTGGAACCTGTAAAGCAGCGAAAAGTCATTGATGAGACCATGAAGCATCTGCACAACGAATGGGATATAGATGTCACTCACATTGACATGCCTGAACTTAAGATCCTCAGTTCTGCTGTATTGACACAGGCGACTGCAAATCTTAATGCTGAACTTCAAGACCTGCTTTTACAAAAAGAGCGTATAGAAAGACAACTCAGTAAAAAAAGCCATGCCCTTCAAAGTACCAAACATCAGCTCTTTACGATCATTGAAGAACTGCTCAGAGAGAAAGGGGCAGATCAAACAAGTATCTCAAAGCTTCACAGCATAGAACTACAGTCCATGGATCTGTTGAACCTTCTTGAAGAGATGGTCGAATCTGCCATCATCACTACCCTTGAGAAGGGTTCCAATATAGAAGAGACTCTCGAAGAGTTGGCCAAAGAGATCACCATACAGACGTTGGATGAAGGCATCTTGTCCGCAGAGAGGATCCGCCATGTCATCTCTACCATCTTACGCACCGCCATCGAAGTCGCCGAAGCCTCTCCAAACTCGGCTTCTGCTATCTTGGAAGGAACGATTAAAGGTATGCGTACCGGTCTTATCCGAAGCCTTGACAACTTCAACAAGAAGTTTTTATTTACACCGGATGAAGCCAAGATGATCCTTATCGAAGATCCGCATGCACTCTATAACGAACTGCATCATACTGATGCCCTGTTTTTGCATACCATCGAAGCTTTGGCAGCACAAAGCTCTCCTAGCATCAAGGCAGAACTGGAAAACGTCCTAGCAGATATACGTTATGACATGCAGGAACTTGTACTGATCTCCAAAGAGACGATAGAGGTCCTTGGAGACAAGCTTTCCCAGCTTGCCAAAGAGGCTATGCAAAAGAGTTCCGACCTGCTTCAATCAAAAAAAGCACAAGAAGCAAAAAAGATGGGAATCCATGCCTGGAGCGTAGCCCGTTCGGTTATTGACGGTGCGATCAAAGGTGCGAAAGACGCTATAGACAAGAAGTAGATCAACGCTTGGCAAAAGCTATTTTACGCACCTGTCGTCATAGGTACTAGTGCGTCGCCAGCATTTTTGACTTGTTGACTTCGTATCCCATAAAACCGTTTCCTTTGATGACCTTCACCAGAAGACGATTATAGGCCTCTCTCATTTGAGAGTAGTTTGTCATCGTAGTCGCTGCGACTAAACCTGTAAACACCTTTCCCTCGCTACGGTATCGGGCTCTTAGGCGGCGGAACTCTTTATAAGACCTGTGGCGATTAAGGTTTAGCATATACCGTGCGATAGAGTCGTCTAGCGTATTGAATATGCGAAGCTTATGCCTTGCGTTCTTGTCTCGACCTTCAGGAACGATCCCTTTCTTTCCCCAGGTCCATTCCCCGAAAATGTTATTTCCCTCCCGGGCAAAACGGCTGTTTCCCCATGCACTTTCTACTGCAGACTGTGCCAAGACCAAGGAAATGGGGACCACATCTATTTTCTCAAGATACTCATGTTCATTGTACATCTGTTTGATACGATATTTTTTAGCAAGTTTGATCAGGCGTTCAAGGTTGACGCGGGATTTGAGACTGTAGGTAAACATATATTTTTTAAAAAATCTTTTAATAAATGCCCGGTCAGAGAGTATCTCTTTTTCAGCCTGTTTTATCTTTGGCAGAAGGAGATCGACGAAGGCTATCTTTCGTACTTTAGTATCTGTAACATCATAATACTCTTGTGTAAAACCAGGTTCAAAAGCAGGAAGAAGCTTTATAAAGAGCACAAGAAAGAGAAATGAATACTTAAGCAAAAAAACCCCTAATACATCATAAGAGCCAAAATGGGCTTTTATATCTCAGTTACAAATATTTTTCTTACGTCTCCGGTAAAGGTTATTATACCATCTTCTAAACCCAGGGAAAGTTCATCTCCGCTTGTAGGTTTGACCAGCATACTGTCTTTTATCCAACCTTCTTGGTTCGCTCTGTAGAAACAAGCAGCCATACCTGTCCCGCATGCCAGAGTCTCATCCTCCACGCCGCGCTCATAGGTACGCACACGGATATGATCCTCTTCAACCGAAGCGATGTTGACATTGGCATTATACTGATGTCGGAGTTCTCGTGCTTCCAGGATGTCAAAGGCTTCTATATCTGCATCAAAGGTGACCAGGTGAGGTACACCCGTATCAATAAGCCACCATGATTTTCCATTGATGCGTATACTCTTATCTAATATCTTCGGTGGAGTAAGGTCGCTCTGGACACGGTTCCCTTCTACCTGAGCCGATATTTTACCAGCCAAGGTCAAAAAACTCATCTGTGCGGGAGCCAGACCGTTATAAAAGGCATAATGCGCACAGGCACGGCTTCCGTTTCCGCACATCTCAGCCGAAGAGCCGTCTGCATTGTAGAAGCACCATTCAAAATCAAGGGTGTCATGCGGTACAAGGACGATCAGGCCGTCTGCACCTACTCCCTCTTGTCTATGACAGAGCTCTTTTGCAAGCTCGGTGAAATCTTCTTTGATAAAGGTGTGAAATATGACAAAATCATTTCCGCTTGCTGAATACTTTGCGACCTGCATTATTTATACCTCTCGTAATAATTCGTCTCTTTCTTTATTCTATCGACAAAGGCCTCACACTCAGCTTGAAGATGCTTGAGATTAGTGCTGTTGTCGATCACCCATGTAGCACGTGCCTTTTTCTCATCTATACTCATCTGCGAGTTAATACGGATCTTGGCTTCTTCTTCACTCAATCCATTTCGCTTCATATAACGTTCCAATTGGACTTCAGGCGGAGTATAGATGACAACACTGTCTTTGATATCATAAGCGCCGTTTTCAAAAAACAGAGGAATATCGATAAGGTAAGGGAATTCACGGGCGTCATAGACAGCAGCACGCCGTTCTATCTCTTCCCGTATAAGAGGATGGATAAAAGCCTCGAGTTCTCTCTTTTTAGCCTCATCCGTAAAGATGATCTTGCCCAGTTCAGTACGCAATACCTTGCCGTTTCGCACATACTCCTCACCAAACATACGGGCGATATCTATATGATGGGTATCCAGAAGTTCATGCGCGATCTCATCTGCATCGATAACGGCGATACCGTGCAATTTCATAAGACTAGCTACAGTACTTTTTCCTGTGGCAATACCACCTGTCAAGGCTATAGCATACTCATAAAGCTTCATTAGTTTTTAATGATGCCTCTGTAAGCTGAACGAATGTAGTTTGGCATAGCAAAACTTGAAATATGAATGTCACAGTTATAATACGACAGACCGTCAATCAAGTCGGTACGGTGCAGAATAACATCCGCAGTAGGGTGATACTCTTTACTTCCAAGAATCATCGTCTTTCCTTCTGCGCGGTATGGCATGACAACTTTGAAATACTCACCTATAGCATTCAACTGCTCTTTTGAAGTCTCTTCATCATCCAATGAAGCGTTAAGTGCTGAGATAAGACCGTCTTCTTTGACAATACGGTTTAGGTGGGCATAAGTCGCACGAGAAATTGCCGCTGTAGAGTCGATAAGAACGATGTCATAGCTGTTATCAGCTCCGTTAGCGATGCTATCTAAACCGCCAACCGTTACATTCAAACCTGCATGACGAGCCAATTCTTGCTTGATACCCTCTGCTGCATCGCTGATCAACAGCAAACTCTTAGGTGCCTTGTGTGAGCACACAGGGATATGTGCCATCATCTCATTATAAATAAATTCTTTACTCATTTCATCTTTTCCTGGTCAGACTCAGCAACCTCTTGAGGGAGGTCTTGATCTATAGTGTTTAATTATCGGGATTTTAGCATTTTAGGATTAAAGGGGTTTGAAAGCAATCGTCTAAATTAAAGAACTTAGACTTTGACTTATCTGTCAAACGAGCTTGCCGGCAAAGCCGATATACGTCGTTCCAGTTTATCGATCGCAGCAAGAAGTTTCACAGATATCGCCTGCAGTTCGCTAAAGTGTTCTACTGCCATCTCTTGGTCTGCCTGGGGTATCTTCTTCTTTTTGCCAAAAAGCTTGGACAAGAAAGAGAGCTCTTCCCTGGTAAAGTAGATCGTGAATATCTTCGCATACATATCATGCAGTGAGGTATGCTCTTCTTCTATGACTTTTAAAATGTCCATGCCCGGAATCGCTTTGAGTCCCTGGGCATCCGAGTAGAACCATTTACCAAAAGCACAAGCCGTACACTCGACCGGGATCTGGTTCTCTTCTACAGAAGCACCCTCGATCAGTGACTTCGCACGCTTGACCCATCCGAGATGAGCCTGTTTAGCAGCATTAAGCTGAGAGAGGATATCCGCTTTATCCATGATTGTCTCCTGTAGGACGAGTAATAACAGAGATTATAGCAGACTTCGTCCTTAAATCATCTCAAGTTTTTACAGATATTTGTAAATCTTTTCAGCAGGCAGGCGGATTTTCTGTGGCTGTTCGTTCAAACGGTATCCAAATGCAATGATCAGGGCAACGGACTTCTCTTCACCGTCGACCTTCAGAGTCTTTTCGACTGCTTTCTGATCAAATCCTTCTATGGGACAGCTGTCTATTCCTTCCGTCGCTGCATAGGTCATCATGTTTCCTGCAGCGATATACGCCTGCTTCGCACTCCAGTCCTTATAGAAGTCTGGCTTGCCCTCTGCCTTCGCACCCAAGAAGTCTGCATAGACACCCATGTATGTATCAAACATCTCTTGGGGCATGTTCTTACGCCTGAACATCTCTTCGACATAGGCATTCCCTGGTTCCACCAATCTGTTTTTTGTCACCATAACAACCAGTTCACTACAGCTTGTGATCTGAACCTGATTCCAACATGAAGGGCGAAGCATCTCTTTTATCTGCTGCGACTGGATGATCAAAAACTCCCAAGGCTCCATTCCAAAGGAAGAGGGTGAAAGACGTCCTACTTCCGCAATATTTTTCACGAGACCTTCCGGTATTTTTTTTCCTTCATCAAAGACCTTGCAAGCATGGCGAAAATTCATCGCATCTAAAAAATTCATCGTAACAGACCTCTCTTTTCATTTTCAAGAATTTTAGCCATTATACTTATAGGAAAACTTGAAGCGAGAAAACGGTACTCGTTATCCGCGTAGGAGAAAGACTCTCTAGCCCGCATAAGAGAGAGCCTCATCTGGTCTAACTGTTGTGTTATCGGAGAACTGAAAACAGAGACATGTTCCTTAGCATCTTTTTCCAGATTAAGCAAAAAACCGTAGAACTCGTCGGCTTCTCGACTGTTGATGTCTCCCAGGACAGGAAAATCGCTGTGATGCGTTTTCACATAGGATTGGAGCTCTTCATAAAAGGCTTTGTCGTGGGCCATAAGCGGCTCTATCTCATTGAGTATGTGCAGGAGTTGATGGTAATGTTTTTGCATCAATTGATGCAGTTCATAGGACTCTCTCTCAAGCTTTTGACGCTTGTTCATCCACAGAAGATAAAAGACAGATGTAGTGACTAACAGAACAAACACAGTAAAACCAACTAGAGAATAAACCGACATAGACCACCCCCATACAAGATTGGTAGATGTTAACAGTTTCAAACTGAGACAAGGCTATAGATTTGAGACTAACTGGACTCTTTTTTCTTCTAAAAAAGTAGACAATTCTTGGTAGCGTCGATTATACGGGCTCTCAAAGCTTCCAAGTAAATTTATGTATTTTTCGTAATTTTTCCAAACTCTGTCAGATGCTTCCGGCTTGCCCCGTTTTATAAGTTCAAATGATACTGCGGCATTAATAAAACCCTTGACCAGCTTCATCTCATCACTATCTTCAAAACGGCGGGGAAACCAGATCTTTTCCAAAGTCTCATGTGCCTCATAGTAAAGCGCCTTATTGATGCACTCTACAAACTCGTTCATCAGTTCTTCATCTCTAGATATCATCTTCATCCAATATTTGATAGTGTTTGCGCCAATATCCGCGGCCGCCTTTCAAAGAGATACAGTGCTGTTTGGGAAACTTCTTCGTGTACTCGCTCAATCTGTCCATCGTCGCCTTTCCGCTATCGCAGTAAAAGACAAAGACGGAACCTTCAGGCTCATCTCTTAAAAGAGCCGGATTGTACGTCACGGTCTCAATGCGTTCTATGGGATTGAGGATCGTATCGATCAAGAGGACTTTTATCCCCTGCTTCTCAAGCTTGGCCTTGTTCCTGAGAAACTCTTCTTGGGTCCATTCTTTAGGATACTCTTCATTCATGTAATCGGCTTCTTTGTTCTCTAGAATAATTTTCACAAGAATAACGAATTCCTTGTGCAAGAATGCTTATAAAGATTATTTAGCTAAAATTCTTTTATGGCAAAAAAGAAAAAGAAACTTACCAAATATAATGAGCTTATCCGTCACTATTTTGACGGAGACGGTTTTGACGAGGGAATCTGTAGAGTCCCTCAGGACAAGCTTATTGAACTCGCACAAAGCATCGGTCTTAACTATCGTGATCAAAGTTCCGAGATGCTTATCCGTTCCTTCAGACGCATCTGGTCCGAAGCAGATGTCGAGCCCCGTCAGCATATCGTCAACTATTTTAAAGAGCTTGGTCAGATCTTCACAGGCAGCGGCGAACGACACCAGACTACCGACAAGATCGAAAAGATCGACAGCTTTTTGGACCAGCTGGAGCTCAGCAATGAAGAAGCCAGCGCTTTGCAGGCACACTTTATACATGAACGCACTAAACGGATCTCTTTGCCAAAGATCGAAAAAGTACTGTATCAGATGCGTCTGGGTAAAAAGCTTCAGGTCCTTGAAAAGAGTCTCGACATCACCTTCACGGATGAGAACGCGCTTGAGTTTTTTACACCGATCACTTTCAGCTACGCCGGTGAGAACTTTTCCAAGATCCTGCAGGTCCGAACCGAAGCTCTCTCTTACACACTGCTTGAAGAGACCGATATAGAC
>JBFEYG010000059.1:0-11542 GCA_041562275.1 Sulfurimonadaceae bacterium
AGAAACCTAATAAAAATATGGATCATAAGAAATGAAAAAATATAAATACGCAGCAAAAATAGACTTTTCATTTATCCTAGGTACAGTTTTTTTTTATGGACTTACGTATGTTTTATATTTAATAGCAAAAGAAGACATTGATTATATTGCACTAAAAGGGGGTGTAATTCATGTATCACCTGACACATCAACTTTATTTTATGGCTTACATGCACTATTCTTTGCTACTATTCTTTGTTGGGGGATATTTAAGGTTTTCAAGAACCATATCAAACAAGGCTTCTTAAAAGTAAATAACAGTGGAATCTTAATACCAAAAAGCGTTCATAACGATGAAGTTATAATGATAAATTATTCCGAAATCAATAGTATAAATACAACAGATCAACAAGTGATAATTAATTATAATCAGGGAAAAATATATCTTATTGAAGATTATTTTGACGATGAATATAAGTTTAGACATTTTTCTAACACTGTTTATTCTAATTTTCATACATATAGAAAAGTGTATAACAAAAACGAGGAGACACAATCATTTACCGCAATCGGAAAATGATCGCTCACGATAAACATTAACCCATAAATTCCTGAATCTTCCCAAGATACTCATTAAGATTCTCAAAGCGGTGATTTCCGCCTTCTTGAACAACCACTTCATAGTTAGCATACACATCCGCAGCCTTGCTATAGTCCAAGACCTCATCTCCCTTCTGAAGAAGCACAAGCACAGGTGCCTTGATACTGTCTTTTGAAACAGCATAGCTGAAAAGTTTTGTGATATGCTCTTTTGTCCACTCAAAAGGCTTTCCGCTGCAGAAGAACTCGTTTGTCCCGACATAAGGGGCAAGGGTAAGAAACGGCTGGGTGGAAGGATTCAGCAAGATCGTCTTGATCTGAAATTTCTCGGCCAGATAGGCCGCATAAAAACCGCCCAGTGAAGAACCGATGATAAGTGAGACATCATTGTCCACAATCGTTTTTTGTAAAAACGATATCGCTTCGTCCGGGTCCACAGGGACATCCGGGGAGATGACATTGTCAAAATAGGTTTTAAGCAGTCGTGTTTTATTGGAGTCCCCGCAGGAAGCGAAGCCGTGTATGTATAGAATCATTCTTTATCTTTCTAATGTAGTTATTTATAATTCGATTATCTCGTCGGAGCACCATTGTGCCAGTTCGATCTCATGCGTGATCATCAGCATCGCCACATCACCCAGGTGCTTAAGCAGCAGCTGCATCACATCCAGCTGGATAACATTGTCAAGGGCAGAGGTCGGCTCATCCAATAAAAGAAGCTCAGGCTTCATCAAAAGTGCTCTGATGATAGAACAACGTTGAAGCTGGCCACCGGAGAGCTCAAAAGGTTTCTTCTCCAGAAGCTCTCTTTCCAGACCCGTCTCTGTCAAAAAAAACTCCAAGCCATCAAGAGAGGCCACATCCTTGATCTGGTTGATGATGGAGTAGGAGTCGTGAAACGAACTGTAAGGGTCTTGAAAGACCTGAGAGATACGTCCGGCACTGATCGTGCCTGAGAGGGGCTTAAGGTTGCCGACAATAAGTTCCAACAGGGTACTCTTGCCCGAGCCGCTCGGACCGACAACCGTCTTGATCTCGCCCTTGTTCAGTTCAAGCGAGAAGTCCTTGTAAAGAAGCGCATCCTTGCTATAGCCAAAATCAAGACCCTCTATGCTCAGGACACTCACGAACGGACTTGTCCTGAACCGTAAAGTTTAAACTTGTAGGTCGTAAGACCTTCGATACCCATCGGACCGCGAACATGAAGCTTGTTCGTACTGATACCGACTTCTGCGCCGAAACCGAAGGCGCCTCCGTCAGTAAAGCGCGTAGAGGCATTGACATAGACAGCTGCCGCATCGACACTGTTCAAGAAGGTCTCTGCTACGGTATAGTTTTCCGTGATGATGGCTTCCGAGTGGCCCGAGCCGTAGGTCATAATATGATCGACTGCCTCTTCGACTCCGTCTACAACACGGATGTTCAGGATGTTCTCAAGGTACTCTGTATGAAACTCTGCCTCACCTGCATGTCCTACCGGGATGATCTTTCCTGTCCTCTCACAGCCTTTGAGCTGTGTAGATTTCGCATCAAAAGCAGCTTTGAGCTTAGGCAGGATATCCTTCGCAATAGCTTCATCGACTAAGAGCGTCTCCATCGCATTACAGACGCCGGGTCGGTGTGTCTTGGCATTGACGGCGATCTCGATCGCCATCTCAAACTTCGCGTCCTTGTCGATATAGGTATGACATTGTCCCTTATCATGTTTGACAACAGGAACAGAGGCGTTGTCGCAGACATAACGGATCAGCCCCTCTCCGCCACGCGGTACGATAAGGTCCACATACTTGTCCATCTTGATCAGCTTCGCTACACCTTCGCGTGACGAGTCCGGAAGCAACGAGATCAGAGAACTTGGCAGATCGTTCTCTATCAGTACGTCTTTGAGTACTTTTGCTATAGCCTTGTTGGAGTTCTCGGCTTCTTTCCCACCTTTCAAGATACAGATATTCGAGCTTTTGAAACACAACGCAGCCGTATCCGAGGTCACATTCGGGCGGGACTCATAGATGATACCGATCACACCGATAGGCACGGTGACCTTTTCGATCTTGATGCCGTTGTCAAGCACCCAGCCGTCAAGTACGCGACCTACAGGTTCTTTGAGTGCAGATATCTCGCGTACGCTTGTCGCCATATCTTTGATACGCTTCTCATCCAATAGAAGTCTGTCTTTCAAAGCAGAAGTCAGGTTGTTTTTATCCGCATCAGCCATATCGATCGCATTGGCTTTGACGATCTGTTCACTGTTTGCTTCAAGTGCATCTGCCATCTCGTGAAGGATACGGTTTTTGTCTGCACCCCCCAGAGTAGAAAATACACGGCTTGAGGTCTTTGCTTCGGCTAAAAAATTTTCCATAATCATCTCTTTCTTCTTTGTAAATTAAGTCATTATAACAACATGCCTAAAAAAAGTGACTTAATGTCACCTCTTTTCAGACAAAGCGACCATTGGGTGTGTAGATGAAAAGGAAGAAGAGGGTCGTACTATTGAGCGCCTGCCGCTTTAAGAAGCTCTATCGTACTCTTCTCTTCCGCGTCAGTCGCTTCTTTTAAGGGAGTCTTGCCTTCTTTGTTCTTGGCGTTGATATCCGCTCCGTTTTGCAGTAAAAACTGTGCTGCATCAGTATTCCCGAGATAAGCCGCGATATGAAGCGGAGTCGAAAGGTCGTTTGCCTGCGCATTGACCTTCGCTCCGTTGGCAAGAAGTATATTGATCGTCTTGACATCTCCACCTTCAGCCGCGCGGTGAAGCGGTGTGATCCCGTCATCACCCTTGGCATTCACATCCGCTTTGGCACGCAAAAGAGAAGAGATGGATTTTTTATCTCCGTAAAAAGCAGCGATATGCAAGGCTGTAAAGCCATTTTTCATCTTTACATTGACATCCGCACCTGCTTTGATCAGCACCTTGACCAATTCGGAGTTTTCATTGTAGACGGCGATGTGCAATGCTGTCTGCATATATTCCTCATTTTGCGCATTGATATCCTCGCCTTTTGCAATGAGGTTTTTGACTGTATTGATGTCCCCCTCTTCCGCAGCATCATGCAAAGCACCTGCAAAAACGCACAGTGGCAACAAAATCAATCCAAGTAGTTGTATCCGTTTCATAAATCATCTCTCCTGAAAATATTATCACTATCCTACCATAATAAACATATCATAATTTATAATGATGATCAATGTTTGAAAAAACGGTACAAAGCATTGAAAATAATGAAGGATTTAGAAAAAAGGTGTGTGTTTAGAGGAGTGAGAGGCAAAAGCCTCTCTTGAAAGATCTACTCGATCTCAGCGTCGATAACATCATCATCTGCTTTTTTAGCATCTGATGGAGCACCTTCACCCTGATCTTTTGCATACATCTGCTCTGCCATCTTGTGGCTTGCTTCTGTCAATACTTTAACTTTTTCTTCGATCTGCTCTTTTGTCGCACTCTCGTCTTTCAGGACTTCTTTAAGATCTGCTATAGCTGCTTCGATCTTCGTCTTCTCGTCAGCTTCGATCTTGTCTTCCATCTCTGTAAGTGACTTCTCTGTCTGAGCAATAAGTGCGTCAGCCTGGTTGCGCAAGTCTACCATCTCTTTACGTTTACCGTCTTCTGCTTTGTGGTTCTCAGCATCTTGGATCATCTTCTCGATCTCTTCTTCACTTAGTCCTGACGAACCTGTGATCTTGATCTCTTGAGACTTGCCTGTACCCTTATCCTTCGCAGATACCGTAAGTACACCATTCGCATCAATATCAAATGTTACTTCGATCTGAGGCACACCGCGTGGCGCTGACGGAATACCGCTAAGCTCGAACAGACCCAATGACTTGTTGTCTTTAGCGAACTCGCGCTCACCTTGACCTACAGAGATCGATACTGCCGGCTGGTTGTCTTCGGCTGTAGAGAATACCTGAGATTTCTTAACAGGGATTGTCGTACCTTTTTCAATGACCTTAGTCATAACACCGCCAAGTGTCTCGATACCAAGGGAAAGAGGACATACGTCAAGAAGAAGTACGTCTTTGACATCTCCGCGTAATACACCACCTTGGATAGCAGCACCCGCAGCAACGACCTCATCCGGGTTGACTGACTTGTTCAGCTCTTTGCCGCCGAAGTAGGCAGATACCATCTCCTGTGCTTTTGGAACACGGATAGAACCACCGACCATGATGATCTCTTTGATATCGCTCTTCTCAAGGTCAGCATCTTTCATCGCAACCTTGATGTGATCGATCGTCTCGTTGACAAGTTTCTCGATCATGCCTTCAAACTTCGCACGAGTAAGCTTTACGACCAGGTGTTGTGGTCCCGCTTCTGTCATCGTAATAAACGGAAGGTTGATTTCTGTCTCACTTGAAGACGAAAGTTCTTTTTTCGCATTTTCTGCTGCATCTTTTAGACGCTGAAGTGCCATCTTATCGTTCTTCAGATCGATACCGTGGTTGTTTTTAAACTCTGTTGCCAAGAAATCAACGATCTTGTTATCGAAGTCATCTCCGCCCAGGAATGCATTACCGTCTGTTGAAAGGACTTCAAAAGTACCGTCAGAGATCTCAAGTGTAGTAACATCGAATGTACCACCACCAAGGTCATATACCAGTACCGTCTCTTCTGTTTTTGAATCCAATCCGTATGCCAATGCAGAAGCCGTCGGCTCATTGATGATACGAAGAACGTTAAGTCCTGCGATCGCACCTGCTTCCTGAGTTGCTTTACGCTGTGCATCATTGAAGTATGCAGGGACCGTAATGACCGCATCCGTTACTGTAGAGCCAAGATACGCTTCCGCATCTGCTTTAAGTTTCATAAGGATCTTTGCAGAGATCTCTTGAGGCGTATAGATTGTACCGGCAACATCGATAGCCGCCATACCGTTTTTATCAACGATATTGTACGTTACCTTGTCGTGTGCTTCTTTTGCCTTGTCTTCGCTCATCATAAGACCCATGATACGCTTGACTGATGAGATCGTCTTGTCCGGGTTTGTAATCGCCTGACGTTTTGCAGGATCACCGACAAGGACTTCACCCTTATCTGTAAATGCCACTACTGAAGGTGTTGTGTTCTTACCTTCTTTGTTTGGGATGATCTTTGCTTCACCACCCTCATACACTGCTACACATGAATTTGTTGTTCCTAAATCTATACCAATTACTTTACTCATATTAATTCCTTTTTTATTTAGTTAGCGATTACTACCATTGCATCTCGCAATGTTCGCTCTTTATATTTGTACCCTTTTTGAAAAGTACTGACGATCTCTCCGCTCTCATGATCCGGACTGTCCACCTGCTGAACAGCATGGTGAATATTAGGATCAAAAGCTTCATCCTCGGAAACCGGAGTCACACCGTGTTTTTCCAGAACGCTTAAAAATTGTTTCATTGTCAGCTCAACGCCTTCACTTACTTTTTCAAGCAAACTTGAAGGTTCAGCATCTGCGCCCTTGGCTTTGATCGCACCTTCGAGTGCATCAATAACAGGGATCAAGTCTTTTGCAAACTTCTCATTGGAGTACTCCAATGCCTGATATTTCTCTTTTTCCAAACGCTTCTTTATATTTTCAAAGTCAGCATGGACACGGTGATATTTGTCTTCACACGCAGCCAATGCAGCTTTTAAAGTTTCTAGTTCATTTTCTTCAGAAGCTTCTTCTGTGGACTCGCCACTGCTCTCTTGCGCTTCAGTCTCTTCATTTTCATGTTCAAGAGTTTCTTCGTTTTCACGTTCTTCTTGTGACATCAATGCGCCTCCTTTAATAGTTTGTAAGAGAATTATATACTATTGAGTCATATATTGTCAAGTATGCATTTACAAAACTAACTAAATTAACTTGATAGTAGTAGACTCATATCTAACAAACTCCCTATTATTAGGGATGCTATAGAAAATAGTTCAAGTTCGATTTTTAAATAGTGTGTAGATTGGTAATAAAAAAAGGGCTATATCAGTACATTCACTGTTAGGATTGAGATTGAAAAGCAGTTGTCGTGATCACTCGGACTTTCTCTCAAGAGAGAAAATTGCCCAAGAAAGAAATCTCAGGGTCTATTTTTTCCTAACTGTTTGAAAGGATATAGACACTATAGTTGCCAAACTCATGACGGAGTTCAAAACGGTGTTTTTTGCAAAACTCATCTCGCATCTGTTGAAGCAGTCTGTTTGCTTCCTGCTCCGCCTCTTCTTGCGAGTCAAAGCTCTGTAACTCGGGCAATGCCCTCTTGATAGCACAGCTGCAGCTGTTTTTTATATCGACACTGTACATTGTACCTTCTCCTTAAAAATCAAAAATATCATCCAGATCTGCACCACTCTCAACCGAGTCATCAGCGCGCAGCATCGAGATGATCGTATCACAATTGACAACAATCGTGTCATTCATAAAATCAACAGAAGGCGCACCTTGGTAAAACGTCAACTTCAGCCAGGACTGAAGATCAGAGGTAAACGCTGAACTCAATGTAGAGAGATCGGAGGCGATATCGTGAAAACGTGTCTTGTGCATCATGATCTCCTGTGAGAGATTTGACAGTGCCCTTCCGATAGCATAACTCTCCGTATAGATACTCATATGCTTGCCAAGGTCAGCCAAATAGTTTGAGATCTGATCTATCTCAGAAGACTCCAAGTCTGAGTTGCCCAGCATCAGCATCATAGAACTCAGATCATCCAGTAGGCTTTCTGTCTCATTTAGATCATCAGGGTCCATATAATTATAGATCCGGTACTGTGCCATATCTGTTGCCTTGATCTCGACGTCCTTCTTGACAGTCGCCTTTGCACTGTTATGTTCATCCCCGTTTTGAGCTACTTCAGTTTGGACTGCACGCTCCTCAGGTTCAGGGAGTTCACGAACCAAACCGATCTTTTTTTCAAGTTTAAAACTTATCTTGTCATCATTATGCTTATACGATTCAACTTCTTTGTTCTTTATCAGCAAGAGTTTTAAGAGAGTGCCGTCAATCCTATCCAACTTGTTAAGGGTAAAATACAAAGTATCTTTATTTTCTTCGACTATGATCCAGGGTTTTGCATCTAACTTAAGAACAGCATCACCCAAAGAGAACACTGCACGTACGACATCACTTAGGCTGTCTACCTTTAAACCTTCATCATTCAAAAGATAATATTCCCAGAACTCAGCCAGTGCCTCTTCGTTTTCAACATAAAAGATTATTTGCCTGTGAAAAATATCGCGGGTATACAGATTGACGGCTTTACTGTTTTGGGAGGTCGTCTCTCTATGACGCAAAGGAAGAAGGGAAAAGTAGCTTTCCAGACGTGAGAACAGCTGTTTTGCATTAATAGGCTTATGAATATAATCTTCCGCACCATTGCGCAAGATCTCATCTTGTTTACTCCTGTCTTCCACAGCTGAAACGGCGATGATCATAACTTCTTTATCAATTTCGCGGATCTTCCGAGTTGACTCGATACCATCCATCACCGGCATCATGATATCCATCAGAATAAGATCATATTTTGTATTTTGAGCTTCCATAAAAGCTTCATAGCCATTTTGACATTGCGCGATCTCATACGGACCACTGTTGTGTTCAGCTTCATGGTCCTGTAAAAGAAGATTTAAAACCATTCGGTTATTCGCATTGTCATCGACTATCAATATTTTCATTTAAACTTCTTTATCTCTTTTCTGTCCTATAGAATAGCACAAGTTCTGCCATTTTCAACTATTTGCACAACTCAATGCGCTTCAACAGTTCTGTACAGAAAGCTTTATAGTCTTTCATCCCCTTGCTTCGCCTGTCCATCAAGACGATTGGTTCACCTGATTCAAATTGTTGTGCAAGCTTGATGTCTGTCCCTATAGGTGTAAAAAGTTTTGCCTTGCCAAAAGAAGTCTCGACTTTGTGCACAGCCTCTTTGTGTTCGTTGATATGCGGATTGTACATCACCGGAAGAATGCCGACATGTTCTATCTCCGCACCCATCTGCGTCGACATCTGATACACTGCCCTTACCATCTGCCCGACTGCGACAACACCAAGATGATGCGGCACAAAAGGGATGACAACGACATCAGCGACTTCAAGCGAGTTTTTTAGTAAAGCATCAAAGGTAGGCGCCGTATCGATAATACAATACTCAAAGAAGTCCGCGATCTTCTCGTTTTTAAACCGGCTTTTGAGTACACCGCGAAGATCAGCATACTCATAGACGTCAAAAAGAGCATGAGCCGGAGCAAGGGTAAGGTTGTCAAGTACGGTGGGTACAAAGTTTTCGCTTAAAGTATGGCCGAAGAAGATGGAGTGTGCACCGCCTTCGTCCATAGGGGCTGAACCCACTCCGATAGAAGCATGCCCTTGCGTATCAAAATCGATCAAGAGTACCGAGTGCTTTTTGGCAAGCTCCGTCGCCAGGTTCACAGCGGTGGTTGTTTTTGCCGAACCACCTTTTCTATTGGATATTACAATCGTTTTCATTCACTACTTTTTGATTTTTAATTTGTATGCACTTAGACTGCAAGCAGTCTATCTGAAATGAGACGATTAAAGTTTACAGTCGTTTTGATCAAAGCCCTCGATAACTTTTTGGTATACCTTAGGTGTAACCGAAAAGTTAAAACTGCAGGTATAGAGCTTTTTATAGGCTAATATCTGCTGAATGACAGACAAATGCAGGTCATCACACGAGCTCAGATCAAAAATGACTTCTTCAGGTGCGATCTCATTAAGCTTTTCGCGTAAAGAGATGACCTCGTCTTCATATATCACCGCTTCAAAAGCAATTTTCGCTCCATCATATGAAATCCCCATTACGCACTCCTTTTATTTATACTGATATCTTTGACAATCGTGACCAATTTTCCGTTGTGTTCTAAAATAGCGTCAACATTGATAAATTCACCCATATCCTGGCTTTCTTTTACCTTATGCAGTTCGCTCTCTTCGATATGTACGATATCTTCTACCGTATCGATATTGATCCCGAACGAGCCTTTGTTCTTATCAAACAAGATAAGACAGCGCTGCATTGTCGAGGCCACCTTGCCTGACATGTTTGAGATATCCGCAAGATATTTGAGTGTCTTCTCATAGATATCATGCACATTCTCATTTAGCCATTTCTTTGCTTCAGCCGGGTCTTCCTTCATATAGTCCAAGACATCAATAGCCGAACGGTGAAGCCTCTGATGGTGGAAATCAAGATGTTTCATGACATTGATAACAGATTCATCCTCAGGGTGAAAAGAACTGATCCATTTTCCCAGATGACAGCTGTGCGGGTCTGTACTCATCTTAAATGGTACATTTTGCTCAACACTTTGCTCCAATGCTTCTAACCATGCCTTATGCTGAGACTTAAGGACCGGAAACATCTCTTGAAGTTGTTCTACATAGCTTTTTTCACCTATGACATTTCTAAAACTCATGACTTTGATGACACCACCTTCATACTGAAACATCCCCTCGATATGGGCACCTTCATCAGGCATTTTCGTTAACTTTTGTGCAGGCAATATCCGTTTGACATTCTCAATATCGATACCAAAAAGCCGATTCATCACTTGAAAGATAACGAATGATTTCATGAGACATCTTTTAAAGGTGTCTGCAGCTGATCACAGATACCCAAGAGACCGACCGGATCGATCATCATGATGATCTGCCCGTTACCAAGCAAGGCCGTTCCACTGAAAATAGGATGCCCCTGAAGCATACCTTCAAGCGGTTTTTGTACAACATCCAGCTGTCCAAGCAATTCGTTCACCACTACAGCCAAAGAATTTCCTTTGATATTGAGTACAACAATACTGAGTTGTTTGTTCTTAAGATCTTTCAGGTTAAGCATCGAGTTGATAAACAGTAAAGGAATGACCTCTCCGCGCAGATAGATAAAAGGCTCATTATGCAAGGACTGGATCTTATCTTTGTCGATCTTGACCGTTTCCTGGACTGCATCCATAGGCAGACCGTAATGCACACTGTTCATCTCCACATGCAAGAGTGATGTCACTGCCAATGATACCGGGATAGCCAGTGTTATTGTCGTACCGACATCTTTTACTGTTCGGATACTTATCGTTCCGCCAAAACCTTCGATAGATTTTTTTACGACATCCATACCGACGCCGCGTCCGCTGAACTCGGTGATCGTATCAGCCGTCGAAAGACCTGCCAACAAGACCAGTTCGGCTTTACCGTTATCATCAAGCGCATCGATCTGTTCTGGCGTCATAAGCCCCTTGTCGATGACCTTTTGCACAACCCGTTCTATATTTATCCCAGCCCCGTCATCTTTTATCTCGATAATGATCTTGTCAGACTGAGCATAGGCTTTTAAATTCACATTGCCCTCTGCCGATTTGCCTTTAGCTTCCCGTTCTGCCGGTAGTTCTATACCATGGTCAAGAGAGTTTCGCATGATATGGATCATTGGATCAGCCATCATCTCAATGATGTTTTTATCCAGTTTAGTCTCTCCCCCGTCCATAGTCAATCTTACTTTTTTATCAAGCTGTTTCGTAATATCACGCACCAGTTTTGGATAGCGGTCGAAGACATAAGAGATCGGAAGCATACGCATAGACATGATCAGGTCTTGCAACTGTTCTGAAAGACGGTTGATAAAGGTATATTTTTCCATAATAGCGCGCTTGATCCCGTCTGCATTCATCTTATGTACTCCGTCAGCAAGGTACGGCAGAGAGTTTTTAGCGACAAGCAGTTCGCCGATGATGTTCATCAACGAGTCAACGGATTCTTGTTCTATCTTGACCGTCTTGCCAATGATATTTCGTTTTGTCTCTGCTTTTTCTGCTTTTTCTGCTGCAGCCGGTGTATCGGATCTTTCGCTCTGTTTGACAGGAGCCTTCTGTTCGGATACAGGCTCTGCTTTTGCCTGCACCGCGGGAACCTTTTCTTCCTTCACAGCCTTTGATTCTTCTTTGACTTCAGGTACTTTATCAGGTTTGTCCGAGGCAGTTGTAGCACTGCTTACACT
>JBFEYG010000060.1:0-11499 GCA_041562275.1 Sulfurimonadaceae bacterium
AGGATCTAGCTATCGCACTTCGTTCAGGTGCGCTGTTGGCACCGATCTATCTGATGGAAAAACGTTCAGTCGGTCCAAGCCTGGGTGCTGACAGTATCAAGTCCGCTTCGATTGCTTTGATCGGCGGGTTTGTGCTGGTCGTCATCTTTATGCTTGTCTACTATAAGATGGCGGGTATTATTGCCAATATCGCTTTGATCGCCAACCTCTTTATCCTTTTGGCGGTTATGGCGCTGTTTGGTGCGACACTGACACTTCCGGGTATGGCCGGTATCGTACTGACGGTAGGTATGGCCGTGGATGCGAACGTTATTATTTCTGAGCGTATTCGAGAACTCCTGTATCAGGGTACAAGCGTCAAGAAAGCAGTCGAACAGGGTTATGAGAATGCGACTTCGGCGATCTTGGATGCGAACATCACGACGCTTATCGCTGCTATTGTCCTGTACGTCTACGGTACGGGGGCGATCAAAGGGTTTGCGATCACGATGAGTATCGGTATCCTTGCATCGATGCTGACAGCGATCCTTGGAACACACGGTATCTATTCAATGCTTTTATCACGCATCGAAAAGAGCAAAAATGTGAACAACTGGTTCGGGATAAAGGTTTAATCATGGAATTTTTTAAATACACAAGAACCTATGACTTTATGAGCAAAAAGATGATCACGCTGGTGATCTCTTTGAGCTTGGTCGTTGCTTCTTTTGCCGTACTCGCGACGAAAGGCCTGAACTATGGTATCGACTTTGCAGGCGGTACGGTCATTCAGGTTAAATATGACAAGCCTGCACCGATCAATGAGATGCGAGCGCTTATCAGCACAAACGAACTTTTTGAAGGGGCAAGTATTTCTGAGTTCGGTTCTGTGGATGAGGTGGTCATACGTGTACGGACTTCAAGTTCAAGCGTGACCTCGGATATGGGTGATGTAGCAAGAGAAGTGCTTGCGGGAAGCGGAAACTTCGAGATCCGCCGTGTTGACATTGTCGGTCCAAAGGTCGGAGACGAACTTCGTGAAAAAGGGATCATGGCGATGGTACTTGCGATCATCGGTATTTTGATCTATGTCTCATTTCGATTTGAGTGGCGTTTTGCCTTAGCCTCTGTTGTTGCCTTGATACACGATGTCTCCATAGCGATGGGTGCTATCTCGCTTTTTGAGATCGAGGTCAACCTGGATATTCTTGCGGCGATGCTGACAATATTGGGGTACTCGCTCAATGATACGATCATCGTCTTTGACCGTATTCGTGAAGGTATCAACAAGATCAAGTCTGCCGTACTGGCCGCAGTCATCAATGAGTCTGTCACACGTACCCTTTCGCGTACGACGCTGACCTCATTGACGACATTCTTTGTTGTATTGACATTGTGGCTGTGGGGCGGTGAGATCATTCACGGATTTGGTTTTACGCTACTTGTGGGTATAATCGTAGGTACATATTCTTCGATCTTCGTGGCATCGCCGGTTCTGATTTGGCTGGGCTTTGATATCAAAGCCTTCAGAACAAAACTGTCCGAAAAAGAGAAAAGAAGAGTTGAAAAAGAGCGTATGCGCGCTCAGTTCGAACAGGGAACGATGTAGTAATGAAATGGCTGGCTTGGTAACTCACGTCAAGTAGAGCTTAGGACGTAAAAGTTTACACTGCCAAAGAAGTTGTTCGAGTTTAACAACCCATACGCGGTTTATCTGCGCGCGGGCTTAACGCCGAGTTAAACTCAGTGGTAACGTAGATGATGGGCTTCGCTCATCATCGTATTAAAAACAAAGGATCAAAATGGATTGGGGAAAAGTTATATACGTGTTTTTTACACTGATGAGTTTGACATCGACAGCGGGTTTTTTATATGAGCACAGCGCGATCGCACTGTTCATGGCCGGATCTTTGAACTTAGTATCCACCATTTTGAAGATCGGTGTACGAAACCTTCTTGCAGCGGAGCTTCTGGCGAGCTCATTAGTCGCGGATCTGCACCTTATCCCTGCCTTTGTCTACCTGGTGATTGTTGGCAATACAGAGTGGGCGATAGCCTTGTCAATCGGAGCACTGCTTGCAAACATCTTTTCAATGAGCCTCGTACTTGTTGAAAGCTCCCGTACACGAGAAGAGTATTAATACAGAGAAGCTCTGCTTCTCGTACACCTCACTCATTACTCCTAAGTGTTAGCCTCTAACTTTTAGTATTAATGATTATTTGAATAAGGAAGAAAATTGGAATACACTCCAACGGATATTGAACACAAATGGCAAAGTTTTTGGGAGAAAAACGAAAGTTTTGAACCCAGTGAAGATTACAGCAAAGATAAAAAATATATCTTAAGCATGTTCCCTTTTCCGAGCGGACGTCTGCATATGGGTCATGTCCGTAACTATACGATAGGCGATGCTTTCGCACGCCATTATCGTCAGGCAGGCAAGAATGTCCTTCACCCGATAGGCTGGGACAGTTTCGGCATGCCGGCAGAAAACGCAGCGATCAAAAACGGCTCGCATCCGAAAAAATGGACCTACGAGAACATCGATTATATGCGTTCGGAACTATCGCGCTTGGGACTTTCATTTTCCAAAAAGAGAGAGTTTGCGACCTCAGATGAACTCTATACAAAGTTCGAGCAGGGCTTTATTATCGATATGTTCAACAAGGGTCTGATGTATTCGAAAAAAGGACTTTTGAACTGGTGCCCGCATGATCAGACAGTCCTTGCGAATGAGCAGGTCGTTGACGGCTGCTGCTGGCGATGTGACACGCCTATCGTCAAAAAAGAGATGAACCAGTACTACTTCAAGATCACAGATTATTCTGACGAGCTTTTAACTGACCTTAAAAAACTGGAAGGCGGCTGGCCGAAGCAGGTCCTTACTATGCAGGAGAACTGGATAGGCAAGTCGACAGGCTTGGAGTTTGACCTTCATTTTGATGAGGCTTCCAAGAGCAAATTGTCAAACAAATTTGAAAAGTTCGATGTCTTTACCACCCGTCCTGATACGATCTACGGTGTCTCGTATTGTGCTTTGGCACCTGAACATGAGATCGTGACCTATATGCTGGAGAACGGACTTCTTTCTGATGCGTCTTCGGAAGCTATCAAGGCGATGAAGAATGCCTCTTCTATCGACCGACAAAAAGAGAAAGCCGGGGTATCTCTTGATCTTTCTGTTATCCATCCGCTTACAGGCAAGTCTATCCCTGTATGGATCGCCAACTTCGTACTGATGGATTACGGTTCGGGCGCAGTGATGGCGGTTCCTGCGCATGATGACAGGGATTATGATTTCGCTAAAAAGTATGATCTTCCTATCAAAGCTGTCATCAGACCGAAAGAGGGTGAGCTTCCTGAAGGCAAGGCTTACACCGAGACGGGTATTCTTTTTGACTCGGGCGAGTTTGACGGGATGAAGTCTAAAGAGTCCCAGAGCAAGATCATGCACCATTTTGAGACCCTGGGTCTGGGAAAAAAGGTCATCAACTTCAAGCTCAAAGACTGGGGTGTAAGCCGTCAGCGTTACTGGGGTGCACCGCTTCCGTTCATTCACTGTGAAGACTGCGGTCTTGTCATGGAGAAAAAAGAGAACCTTCCTGTAGCCCTTCCCGAAGATGCACAGATCACAGGAGAGGGAAATCCTCTTGATCATCATCCAACCTGGAAACACTGCACATGTCCGCAGTGCGGAAAAGATGCGATCCGTGAGACGGATACGATGGATACCTTCGTTCAGTCTTCATGGTACTTCTTGCGTTATACAGCGAGTCCGGGTATCTGGGAAGAGAAGGCCTTTGATAGTAAAGAGCTTGATTACTGGATGGGGGTAGATCACTACATCGGCGGGATCGAACATGCTATCTTGCACCTTCTGTATGCGCGTTTCTTCACTAAGGTTATGCGCGACCTGGGTTACGTGAACTGTGATGAACCCTTTAATCATCTTCTTACTCAGGGAATGGTACTTAAAGACGGTGCGAAGATGTCCAAGTCAAAAGGAAACACAGTCGATCCTGATGCATTGGTAGAAAAATACGGTGCGGATACGGCTCGTCTGTTTATCCTTTTTGCCGCACCGCCTACGCAAGAGTTGGAGTGGAATGATTCGGCAGTCGAAGGCGCCTTCCGTTTCCTCAAACGTTTTGCGGACCGCTCAAGCCGTGCCTATGCAACAGAAAGCATTCCTGTTATAGCACACGACACCCTTTCAAAAGAAGAAAAGGCGGCACGTAAGAAAGTCTATGAAGCACTTGAACGTGCAAATGAAGTCTATGCTGAACGCCATACCTTCAATACGCTCATCGCAGGGGTGATGGAAGCGATGAATGCCTTGAATGAGCAGGATAATGCAGACGTATGGACAGAAGGGTACTGGATACTCTCCGCTATTATCGAGCCTATCGTCCCGCATTTGGCCTGGGAAGTCGCAGACAGACTCTTTAAACGCAATAACTTTGTACCGGCGCGTATCCTTGAAGAGGTCTTTACGGTCGATACGATCGCAATGGGTGTTTCGATCAACGGTAAAAACCGTACGCAGATAGAGGTCTCTCCATCGGCATCGAAAGATGAGATCCTGACTGCTGCCAAAGAAGCAGCAGCGAAATGGCTTGAAGGTGTGAGCATCGTCAAAGAGATCGTCGTTCCGAACAAACTTGTCAATCTGGTCGTAAAATAATGAAGAGATTGCTGGCGATCTTTCTTGTCGGAGTACTTCTGGGCGGATGCGGCTACCTGCCTGCCTCCAAGCAGGCGCGCAAGGTCGTAGGCGATAAGATCTTTGTCGAGGTAACGGTCTCTTTGCAAGATCCAGAAAATGCTGTTTTGATCAAAGATGCGGCGCGTAAAGCGGTCGTCACGCGTTTTCACTCTTCTTTGGTGCCTCAGGCCCAAGCTAAAACGACCTTGTGGGTTGAATTGACGGGTATAGGTTTTACTCCTTTGCAGTATGATATAAACGGTTATGTTATCGTCTATAGGGCTAATATCAATATCAATGTGACACGACGCAGTAATACAGATAAAAAGAGTTATAATGCAAGAGGTTTTTACGACTTTGCGATCGAACCGAATGCTGTTATTACGGATATTCAGCGTTTTGAAGCGATACGCCGGGCATCTTTGAAGGCACTGGACTCCTTCATCGCTCAGGTCGGTGCAGAAGGTGTGGCCTTATAATCATATAAGCAGAGCAGATTTCATCTTATGATCGTGTATGTACAGGAGATCTTATGACTATCAATCAAATCATTAAACGTGCTTTTGAACGGCTTAAAAAAGAGGACAGACTTTTAACACCTGATTTTTATGCGGAGGCCTTTTGCAAAGAGGCGAAAGCAGCAGGAATCGTTGTCGAAGATTGTAATCAAGTGGAGAAGTTTACAAAAAAGCTGGACGCTTCTTTGCAAAACGAACTTAAACAGTACCGCGTCAAGACACTGAATGAGCTTATAACTTTTTTTATCGCCAAACTCAACCGGACCAACCCCGGTGAAGCAAATGCACAAAACACCGCACTCAATTCTCTTTTGAAACGTATCCTGCAGACCATTGGCTCTTTGCACAATGCAGAGCTCAGTGCCCTGTCAAGCAAGTCGATCAAAGATCTTGAACTGGTAACGAATGCCTCTCAGGTAGAGAAGATCAAAGAAGAGTGGATCAGTTTTCTGACAAATTATGATGACAGTTTTCTTGATGTCTTGAAACCTTACGGACGGGTTAATAAAAACGATATCAAGTCAACACTTGAAACCCTCGATCTTGGCGGAAAGAATATCTCCAATACAGAGGATTACCAGAGCCTTGCACTGCTCTTTATTGCCAGCTTGACGCCTTCTATAGCCTCAAGTGTCAATGAAGAACTCGGTAAGATAGCAAACGAGATCCGGGCCAATCCCCAAAGTCTCAATACACAGACGATGATGCAGTCGATCAAAACGGCTATCAAATTGCGTGTATCCTTGGATAAAGAGCATATCAAGATGATGCTGATCGCACTGGATACAGTCCTTGAAAAACTCTCTGTTCAGGTACTTACACTCATAGAAAAGACGGATCATTCCGGAAATGAGATCGCAAAGATCAAAGCAAACTTAGAGAGTCTGGAGCTTGGACAGAGCAAAGATTTCAATTCAGCTCATAAAAAACTCTATACGATCGCTTCTTCGCTCGAGGAAGAGACGCAGCTCTTAGGCTTTGAACTCAAAGAACACAACACGGTCATCATCGAGATGGAAAAAAAGATCAAAGAGCTTGAAAAAGAACTTGAGACAGCTAAACAGGCATCACGTGAAGATGCTTTGACCAAACTCTATAACAAACGGGGTCTGGATGAGTTTATGGACATCAGAGAGGGCGAGTTCAAGCGTTATAAAAAATCTTACAGCGTGGTCTTCTTTGATATCGATTATTTCAAGAAGGTCAATGATACCTACGGACATGAAGGCGGAGATATCGTATTGAAGGGTTTTGCACAACTGCTTAAGCAGTTGGCGAGAAATGTTGATATAGTGGGCCGTTACGGGGGCGAAGAGTTTCTGGCTGTCTTGAGTGAAACGGATAGGGAAGGTGCCTACATCTTTGCCGAGAAGGTCAGAAAGAAGCTTGAAATCAGCAGTTTTGTATACGGGGATGAAAAGATCCATGTGACGGTAAGCGGCGGTATGGCCTTCAGGGACGAATACCCTTCGGTAAACGAGATGATGAAAGCAGCCGACGTAAAACTATACAAGGCCAAAGAAAACGGACGCAACCAGATAGTCTCATGAGTCTGAATGATTTTTTAGAGAAAAAACCTCTGTATTACAGTGAGATAGACTATACCCGCATGCCCCGTGCTTATGCTTCGATCAAAGATAAGCTTGTCATCCCCAGGATCATCCATATTGTTGGTACCAACGGCAAAGGTACGACAGGACGTTTTATTGCCAATGCCCTACTTGCTCTGGGTAAAAGTACAGGACACTACACCTCGCCGCATATCCATGACTTTAACGAACGCATATGGCTAAACGGAAAAAATGCGGATATGGATCTTCTTGAGTCTGCACATGAAAGACTGCAGACGCTTCTCAGTGATACCTTTAAGAATACGCTGAGTTATTTTGAATATACGACATTGTTGGCAATGATCGTGTATGAAAAATGTGAGTATGTCGTACTTGAAGCGGGATTAGGCGGGGAGCATGATGCTACGAACGTTTTTGAAAAGGTGCTCTCTGTCATCACCCCTGTCGGCATAGACCATGTTGATTTTTTAGGCGATACCATTGAGGAGATAGCGACAACAAAGATGCGTTCTGTCACCTCCAAGGCGGTTCTCGCCAAACAAAGCTTTGCGGAAGTCACTCGTGTTGCGGGTACCCTCGAAAAAGAGAGGGATGTAAAGTTTATCGACTATCAAACCTGTTTAAGCGAGAAAGAACTTCGTCTGGCGGATGAGATAGCTGAGCAGATGGAACTGCCTCATTACCTCAAAGAAAACCTTCTTGTGGCGATGGCAGCGCTTGTTGAACTGGGCTATACAGTTAAGAAAAACTTATTTTACTCTCAGCGTTTAGAGGGTAGAATGGAAAAAGTAGATAAAAATGTATGGATCGATGTCGGGCACAACAGCCTTGCTGCAGAAGCGATAGCAGGTTGTTTTGCAAGAAAATCGGTTGTTCTTGTGTATAACAGCTACAAAGATAAGGACTATTTGTCGATACTAGCTCTGCTTGAACCCATTGTCAAAAGGGTCGAGATCATTCCAGTCGATGATACACGTATCGCTGCCAAAGAGGATTTGTGCTCAGCTATTTACAAAAATAAGCTAGAATACAGCGATTTTATCGGGATAAAAGAAGAGGAAGATTATCTAGTCTTTGGGTCGTTTAGTGTAGCACAGGCGTTCAAGACTTTTTGTCTGAGGAAAGGGGATAGGTTTTAATGCACAATCAGTTTACGATTACCATTCATGATGAACACGGTGTGAAGCAGTTCAATGTTCATCAGGTTATCAAAAAGATGGGCGTATATGTTTTGCTTTTTATACTCTTTGTTTTTGCTCTATCTGCAGCATCTATTGCCTATCTTAACAGAAGTGTGGACAGTATACAGTCTAAAAAAGATGAGCTGAGATCAGCTTTGGCAAGTCTTGAGAGAAAAAATCAAAACCTGATGGAGACGGTGGATATCACCGAGATGACCCTAAGAGAGAAGCAGGATCAGCTTAGTACGGTCACAGAGAGACTCTCTGAGATCGAAGAACTGATCGGTTTGAATGTTCAGGCCCAGGATGATACAAGTCTTGAGGAGAGAGTCGACCTCGCTACGGTGACTTCTGAAGAGATGGCCGCCCTGATGCAGCACGTGCCAAACGGTTCTCCTGTAGAGTACAGGGGGATCACATCCAAGTTTGGTTACCGTATACACCCGACGCTGGAGCGTAAAGAGCTGCACCGGGGTACAGACTTGAAAGCACCGATGAACACGCCTGTGTATGCTACTGCCGATGCAGTCGCGGAGTGGGCTTCTTTGCATCAAAGCAGCGGATACGGAAAGTTGATCATCCTGGATCACGGCTACGGTTTTAAGACATACTTCGGACACCTAAACAAAATTGTGGTAAAATCAGGCCAGTTTATTGAACGCGGTCAGCTGATCGGATATACAGGAAACAGCGGTATGTCAAACGGTCCGCATCTACATTATGAAGTACGGTTTATACAAAGAGCATTAAACCCGTATTGGTTCGTGAAATGGGATATCGCATCTTATAAGTCTATATTTGAAAAGGAAGAAAACATACCATGGCAATCTTTAATAGCAGCGACAACGCGCCTACACAAAACAACAGTAACAACAACACCACCATCATCACAAAAGGTTCTTTTATCAAGGGCGAGATGACCCTTGATTGCAACTTGTATATAGACGGTGAGTTTGAAGGTACGATCAAGTCCAAACAGCTGGTCACGATAGGAAAAAGCGGAACGGTACGTGGCGAGATACATACGAACCATCTTGTAGTCCAAGGAAAAGTCGAAGGTGCAGTGGAAGCTGAGCGTCTTGAGATCATGGCGGCAGGAAGTGTAGTGGGTGCTATCCTTTCATCAGAACTGGTCATCGAGGCCAAAGGCCATTTTGAAGGTGAAAGCAAGATCAAAAACAAAGAGCTTAAGGCCAAGCCTATCAATATCGTAGTGGACGAGAAGAAGAAAGAGGCTTGATACAGAGTAATACCTACGAATACCTTCAGAGTAATTCCCCCGAACTTATCATCGTAAAAGATTCAAAAGAGGCCTCGGCCTTGGCTGATATTGCACAGTTTTGTGAAAAAGAAGTGCTTGTCTTTCCGGATCTGCGTGCCATCAGCGGGGATGACCTGCGCTCTTTTAAAAGCGAACTCTTTGAGCTTTTTGCTGCACTCAATGCATATAAAAAAGCTGCAAAAAAACCGCTGGTCATCTCTCCGATAAAGACAGTCTCGCATGCGCTTCCAAAAACTGAGCTTTGTGATCTTCGTACTATCGAATTTGGTGATACGATCGCCTTGGAAGCGTTTAAAAAAGAGATGCTCTTTTGGGGATACAGTTTCGTCGATATCGTCGAAGAGAAGGGTGAGATCTCTTTTCGCGGGGATATCATCGACATCTATCCTATTACGGCGGCCAATCCCTACCGTATATCCCTCTTTGACGATGAGGTCGAAGAGATACGCGGTTTTGAACTCGAGACGCAAAAGAGCATCAAAGAAGAGATAGAGAAGATAGAAATATCTCCTGCCTATTTTGCTTTGGATGAAGCGCAGTATGATACCTTGACACGCAAGTGCGAGAACAGCTCTTCGGACAGTTTTGTCAAAGACCTCTCCTCCTTGGGACTGTGGCATCTTGATGACTTGAGTTCTGCCTTTATGACAGACAAAAAAGCCGTCTTTGCTTCGGATCTTTCTTTGGAGTTGCAGGAGATCTATGCCTTTGACGAGAAGGCGGTAGAGGAGAGCTGTTTTGATCTGAAGATCATTCCCGAGGCAAAAGAGTTTAAAGAGTTTATCCTTGTCGATATACAGACGACACTGCAAGCGCATGCCAAGAAGAAGATCACGATCATTGCTTCGAACGAGGCCCAGGTCAAACAGCACGGACTCCATGATACGACAGGCCTTTCTATTGTCTATTCACCTGTCATCGTCAATCTTATCGGTGATAAAGAACTCATATTCTCTTTGAACAAAGAGATCAAGAAAAAACGCCGTAAAAAGACGAGTATTATCCTTGACGAGCTCAAGCCCGGGGATTATATCGTTCATGAGGACTACGGCGTAGGTATCTTTCAGAAGATCGAACAGGCCGAGATACTCGGCGGTATCAAGGATTTTGTCGCTATCTCTTACCAAGGTGATGAGCGAGTACTTCTTCCGGTGGAGAACCTTGAAGTCATAGACCGCTATATCTCTTCTGGTTCGCTTCCTGTGTTGGACAAGTTAGGAAAAGGAAGCTTCGCCAAACTCAAGGACAAGGTCAAGAAGAAGCTCTTCGAGATCGCAGGCGAGATCATCAACCTTGCGGCTTCGCGTGCACTTATCAAGGCACCGCGTATTGTCTGTGATGCCAAGAAACTTAAGACTTTTCAGGAAGCCGCAGGCTTTGAGTACACGGAAGATCAGGATCGTTCTATCAAAGAGATCATCTATGACATCAGCCAGGAGAAGGTCATGGATAGACTCCTGAGCGGAGATGTCGGATTTGGCAAGACGGAAGTTGCGATGAATGCGATCTATGCCGCTTATCTTAGCGGATATCAGTCTGCGCTTATCGTTCCGACGACCTTGCTCTCTTCTCAGCATTTCAAGTCCTTGAAGGACAGATTTGCACCCTATGATATCAAGATAGCCAAGCTTGACCGTTTTGTCCCGACAAAGGACAAGACACAGATACTAAAAGCTTTGAAGTCGGGAGATCTTGATGTGGTCGTAGGGACCCATGCACTTTTTTCGGCAGAGTTTGCCAAGCCGGGTATCATCATCATCGACGAAGAACACAAGTTCGGCGTCAAGCAAAAAGAGAAGCTGAAGAGCCTGTACGAAAAAGTCCATCTTCTCTCCATGTCAGCAACACCAATACCGCGTTCACTCAATCAGGCCATGTCTTCTATCAAACAGATGTCGACGTTGATGACGCCTCCGACGGAGCGTCAGGGCGTGCGTACCTTCGTCAAAGAGTATGATGAGAAACTTCTCAAAGAGGTCATCCTGCGTGAGCTAAGACGGGGTGGACAGGTCTTTTACGTCTTCAACTCCATTGACACCATGCCGATCAAGAAACGGGAGCTTTTACAGATATTGCCAAACCTACGTGTGCTGATGCTGCACTCCCAGATCTCCGCGACAGAGACGGAAAAAGAGCTGATGAAGTTTCAAAACAGAGAGTATGATGTTCTACTTGCGACCTCTATCATCGAATCGGGTATCCACATGCCAACGGTCAACACGATGCTCATCGACGGAGCGGACCGCTTCGGTATCGCCGACC
>JBFEYG010000061.1:0-11308 GCA_041562275.1 Sulfurimonadaceae bacterium
CGTGTGTGGTCAAGTCGGTCATGTCATCTTCAGGTCACGGGCAGAGTGTCATGCGTTCGGAAGCAGACCTGGATAACTCCTGGGAGATGGCAAAAGAGGCACGCGGGGATGCCAGCGAGCTTATTGTCGAAGCCTTTATCGATTTTGATTATGAGATCACCATGCTGACTGCACGTAACGGTAAAGAGACGGTCTTTTGTGAGCCTATCGGGCACCAGCAGCAAGATGGAGACTATATCTACTCCTGGCAGCCGATGCAGATGAGTGCTGTGGCAAAGCAGAAAGCAGAAGAGATGGCCAAGGTCATCACGGACGGTCTTGGCGGCCGCGGTATCTTCGGTGTAGAGCTTTTCGTCAAAGGCGATGAGGTCTATTTCTCGGAAGTCAGCCCCCGTCCTCACGATACGGGAATGGTGACGCTTATCACACAGAGTCAGAGTGAGTTTGCACTTCACCTCCGTGCGGTTCTTGGCCTTCCTCTCGGCTTTACTTTTTACGGCGACGGTGCTTCTGCTGCATTTAAGTCGACAAAAGATTCGTACGCTCCGGTGGTCGATGTGGATGATTCGCTTTTCTCTGCCAACTCTTTTGTGCGTGTGTTTGGAAAACCTGAATCACACAAGGGCCGCCGTATGGCCGTTGCACTTGTCTTTGACAAGGTGGACAAAGCCCTTGAACAGGCCAAAGAACTTATCAAAAAAATAAAAGACGTCTAATGAATATCGTACTTCTTGATACCCTTACTTTCGGAGACAGTGACCTAAGCGGTTTTGACGCGCTGGGAGATGTGACTAACCATGCGACAACATCACCGGATGAGACATTGGAACGCATCAAAACTGCCAATGTCATCGTCACCAATAAAGTCGTGATCACAGCAGAGATGATGGCGGAGTGTCCGGATCTCAAGCTGATCTGTATTGCTGCTACGGGAATGAACAATGTCGATCTTGAAGCGGCGCAGGCAAAAAACATCGCTGTTAAGAATGTCGCAGGCTATTCAACGCATTCAGTCATCCAGCACACATTCTCTATGCTTTTTTATCTGATAGGGCATTCGCGTTATTATGACGAGTATGTCAAAGACGGCTCATGGCAAAGATCAGAGGTCTTTACCCACGTAGCCCAACCCTTCTTCGAGCTTAAGGGTAAAAAGTGGGGTATTATCGGTCTGGGAGAGATCGGCCGGGGCGTAGCAAAGATCGCGACGGCTTTTGGTGCAGAGGTTTCCTACTATTCGACTTCGGGCAAAAACGACAATGCGGAGTACAGACAAGAGACACTTTCCAATATCTTGGAGCAGAGTGATGTCATCTCTGTGCACGCACCTTTAAATGCGCAGACGCAAGACCTTATCGCACATTCTGAACTGCTTATGATGAAAGACGGCGCAACACTGCTTAACCTCGGTCGCGGAGGCATAGTAAGCGAGGATGCACTGTCGTATATTATGGATGCAAAACCGATCTATGTCGGTCTGGATGTCCTGGCAAAAGAGCCGATGCAAAAGGATCACCCTTTGATGAAGATCAAAGCGCAGGAACGTCTTTATATCACACCGCATATTGCCTGGACATCGGTGGAAGCGCGAGCTACACTCATCGAAAGTATTATTGATAATATCAGACAATATGGATGATATTGGTCCTTTTGGACTCTTCTTCTCCGCTTTTCTAGCGGCTACTATCCTTCCCTTTTCATCTGAAGTCGCCTTGATCGCGGCTGTCGAACTGGGAATGGACGCTGATCACGCTTTGTTATACGCTTCTTTAGGAAACTGTTTGGCTGTCATGGTGAACTATGCCTTGGGATATTTTTTGTACCAGCTGATGCACGAGAGGATACGGCGTTCCAAAACAGGTCAAAGAGCCTATGCTTTGGCACATCGGTATGGCTACTTCTCTTTGCTGCTTTCGCCCTTGCCTGTCATAGGCGATCCTGTGACGATAGCAGCCGGTCTCATACGTCTTCACATTGTCTGGTTTATCCTCATAAGCTTTTCGCTTCGTATTTTTAGATATTGGCTTCTTCTTTCTGTGGTGCAGTAAGGCTGTGCACACAGTTTTTCTTATTGGTTGGCAGAACACAAAAAATTCTTAACTATCCTTAGGTCTATATACCCTTAACCTCTTTTCAATCGCAATAGTGTAGAATACTGATAATTGATAGATGCAGAATGAAAGAAGTTAAGATGGTTGATGTATTGGTTATAGGGTCAGGCGGAGCGGGGCTTGTAGCTGCGATTTCGGCAAAAGAAGCGGGGGCTACTGTCAAGGTCGTCGGGAAATCGTTTCCTACACGTTCACAGACCTGTATGGCGCAGGGCGGGATCAATGCCGCATTGGGGAATGTGGAAGAGGATAGTGTTGAAGCCCATATTCAGGACACTCTGAAATCTGCTCAGGGCCTTGCGGATGAAGCAGCCGTGCGAAAGCTGTGCGAAGAGGCGATCGAAGGCATACAGTGGCTGGACCGTATCGGTCTGCCGTTCTCACGAACCAAAGAGGGTAAGATCGCCCAGCGGCGTTTAGGCGGTGCTTCGGGAATACGGGCTTGCTATGCTCAGGATTACACGGGTCTGAAGATCCTGCACAGCCTCTATGACTATGCCGGCAAGATAGGTATAGAGTTTGTCAATGAGCATTTCTTGTTGAACTATATCATCGAGGGAGAGAAGGATAGATATACAAGCGGAGCGACATTCCTTGATATCAAGACGGGTGAAGCAGTTGCGATAAGAGCAAAGAGCGTTGTCATTGCTACGGGCGGTTATTCACAGCTGTTTCGCGGATTTACGACGAATTCGACTGCATCAACGGGAGACGGGTTGGCAGCTGCTGTCCGAGCAGGGGCCAAACTTTCAGACATAGAGTTTGTACAGTTCCATCCGACGGCATTGAAGAACTCTGCCATCCTTATTTCTGAGTCGGCACGCGGGGCGGGAGGATATCTGCTTAATGCGCAAAAAGAGCGCTTTACAGACGAATTGGCTCCGCGCGATATCGTTGCCCGTGCTATCTCGGATGAGATAGAAAAAGGCGGGGAGGTCTATCTGGATATTCGCCATCTTGGAGAAGGGTTTATCGACCACGAGCTTCCGCAGGAACGTAAACTGGCGATCATGTATGAGGACGTAGACCCAGTCGTGGATCTTATTCCGATCAAGCCGGTGGCACATTATACGATGGGCGGGGTTGATGTCGATGCTGCTTCAATGAGCTGCATCAAGGGTCTATATGCAGCGGGTGAAGCAGCAAACCATAAGGTACACGGGGCAAACCGTCTGGGCGGCAACTCTCTTTTGGAGCTGATCGTATTTGGCCGTCAGGCAGGTACAAGTGCAGCCTCATACGCATCCGATGCACAGCTCCCTGGACCTGAGGACAGAGATGATGCTCAACTGCAAAAAGAGATAGAGTTTCTATCCGAAGTCAATGCCTTCTCCAATACGATCGACTTTTATGAAAAACGTGACATTTTGGGCAAGGCCTTTTACGAGAATGCCGGTATCAAACGTACAGAGTCAAGACTTCAGACGCTTATGTCTGCCGTAGAGCAAGTGAGAAAAGAACTTCCTATGATGGGACCAAAGGACAAGACGAAGTGCTATAACACAAACCTTTGTGAGTTTCTTGAGTTTATGAATGTGGTCGAACTTTCCGAGATACTTTTACGCGGGGCTATTGAACGCAAAGAGAGCCGCGGGGCACATTATCGAGAAGACATCCCACAGCGTGACGATGAAGCTTACGGAAGACATACTGTCTCTTCACGAGATGCAGGCGCTCTGTCCATAGACTTTAAAGATTAGAAGGGATAAAGCATGGGTAATGAGAGAAGAAGTGATATTGCAGAAGAAGAGATAGAAGAGAACGGTCTTATCGACAATGGAGACGATTTTTTATATCCTGATGAAGATTGGGATGATGAATATGAGTATGATGAGGACGATGAGCCCGAAGAACGGGAATATTGCGATTAGAGAAGTGAACAGGAATGGATAGACTATGAAGATAAAGATACAAAGATTTATTGACGAGACACAGACACAAGATGATGTAGTCGAGTATGAGATCCCTTATGAGAATATCACCTTGCTCGAAGCACTCAATCATATCAAGACACGGATTGATCCCTCTTTGAGCTTTACGGCAGGATGCCGTTCAAGCGTATGTGGGAGCTGCGCGGTACGCGTTAATGATACTGAAGAGCTTGCCTGTGCCTATAAAGTGCAAGAAGGCGATGTGATCACCCCTATAAAGAACCTGCCTGTAATACGCGATCTTGTCGTCGATACGGAACATATGATGAAGTTTAACCGTATCGCGAAGGCCTGGAGCAGTACCAACAGTGAAAACAGACTCATTTCCGAGGCAGAGGCAGAAGCCAACGAGGTGCAAAGCGATTGTATCCTGTGCGGAGCCTGTTATTCTGCCTGTCCGGTATATGCCGTGAACGAAGCCTTTATCGGTCCCTTTGCTTTGACGCGTTCATGGAGATATGTATCGGATGTCCGTGAGCAAGATACGAAAGAAAAGATCGAAGCGGTACAGACCAACGGCATATGGGACTGTACGCTGTGTAACGAGTGTGTACCTGTCTGTCCCCAAGGTATCGCCCCGAAACAGGATATCGCAATGCTCAGAGGAAAAAGCGGTATCATGGGATTTATGGATCCGAATTTTGGCGGAGGGATGAGTTTCGGGGGAGGGTTTGACGGAACTCCGGATTTCGGAGCCTCGTTCTAAAATAAAGACAGGCTTGTCTATTTGCAGCCAAGCCTTATGCGATAGATCTATTCTGCCTCGGCCAGACTGTTGTCAAGCAAGACAAACAGCTCTTTACTGGCTTCTTCCATCCCTTTGAAGCGCGCAATAAGCTCGTCTTTGTGAGGAACATGCGAATCTTCAATACCATCTGCGATATACGCGACATTGGCATTGGCATTGTCATGCACGATCCTGTGGACGGCAGGAATACGTTTGAACGATGCTGTGTTACCAAACCTTCTTTGACCTTCTCCGTCATACCATTTTCCAAGACGACAGCTGTGGTGATCGCTGACCTCGAGGACTTCTGTCGCTGTGATCACAGTGGTGTATGCATTTGACTTATAGACGATGTGATCGATCTTCGCCAGGATGACAAAGGTGGTGTTTTCCATTTTATAGGAGTAGTCAACGATTCTGTTCGAACTCTCATTGAGTTCGATCATGGTGCTTTCGAAGTTAGTGATCTTCTCGCTTGATGTCTCGACGACCTGGCTCATATGCTCAGAACTGCTTTGGATGTCATTCATCTCCTGCTGAAGAGACTTGATGGAGACAGAGATCTCCGAAGTCGCTTTGTGTGTCCGCTCAGCAAGTTTACGTACTTCGTCCGCAACAACCGCAAAACCACGCCCATGTTCGCCTGCACGCGCAGCTTCGATGGCCGCATTGAGGGCAAGCAGATTGGTTTGATCGGCGATATCGGTGATCAGCTGAATGACAGAGGTGATATCTGCCACCTGCGTCGCGAGTGCAGTAATAGCCTCGTTGTTGTTAGCGGTATGTTCCATCAGGCGTTGAAGTTCATCTACGATGCTTCCTATGTCTGCACGGCTGTTATTCGACAGCTCAGCTGCTGCTTTGGTCGCTTCGGTGACATCCTTGAGCGCTTGAATATTATTGCTAAGATCATTTTGGATACCGGCCATACCTTTGATGACACTTCCGCTTAATGCGCTAAGTTCTGTGTTCAGTGAATCCCGACGTTTTTTGGCCTCCTGCTCTTTCATGACATTGAGGCTTTGGCAGATCTTCTCTATGGCGACAGTGAATTCCCCATGCATTCCCTCTTTGGAGATACAGCGATCAAAGTCCCCGTTGGTCGCATTGGTAAAAGAGATATTGATCTCATCGATAAAGAATGATACCTGGTGAAGAAGTTTTTGCAAGGCAAGGTTCATCTGCCCCAGTTCAGTCGACTCATTTTCGTCGACCTGGGTCTTTTCAAAGTTTCCGTCTGCAGATCTCTGCATAACAAGTGTAAATGACTTTAAAGCCGATGTGATCGAGTTGCGCACAGCGGTAGCGAAGACCATGACAAAGGCTGTGATGACAAAACCGGTAATAAGAAAAAAGACCTTATAAAAGTTCAGTTCATTGTTCATCGCATTGGAAGCCTTGTCCAGCTCTTTTTCTTTGAGTTCGACCACTTTTTTAAAGGCTTCACGCGAGGCATTGGCATAAGGTGTCAAAGTCTCTTTGTACCGGTCGTAGTTTTTGACTGCATTGTTTTGTATCTCATCTGCAGAAAGGTTTTCCATCATCTGGTAAGAGTTGTCAAGAAAGACGAGTGTGCTGCTTTTCGCCTCTTTGATCAGGGCAAGAGAGGCATCATCATTGAGTGTAAGTGCGATCTTGTCAAAAGAGCGACGGATGTTCTCTGTACGTTCTTTAAGTTTTTGCATGTCTTTGTCATAATCCCCGCCAAGGAGTATATCACGCGTAGTACGGCTTATGTAGTTGAGGTCTTTTTGGATATGAAGTGTTTCCATAGCACCGGCCGTCGAGTGGTCTTGCAACTCGTTGTACTGATAGCCGATACTGCTGAGTGTGTAAAATGCAAACAGAGATGCGCCTACAACCGAAACGCCTACGATACCTAAAAGGTAGTTGATCCTTTGCTTAATACTGGAGTTTCTAAGTAACTGATTGAACATTAAATAACCTTACGAAATGAATTTTCATGGATGTTTTAAGAGCCTACCCTAATTAGGAAAAATTATAACATATAAACTTGGTTTTCTCTTTTCTATGAAAATAATCTATAAGTTATAAATCGTTATACTCGCGTACAAGTACAAATCATCAAATAGGCAGATCATAAATATGGCAAAAGAACACTCTTTCGATATCTCGGCAAAAATCAATATGCAAAACTTTAAAGATGCGATAAACCAAGCAGTCAAAGAGGTCGTCAGCAGATATGACTTCAAAGGTATTACGGCAGAAATAGACTATAACGAAAAGGCAAAGACACTGACCCTGACAAGTTCGAGCGATAACAAACTCGAAGCACTTGAAGATATCGTGATTGGCCGTTTATTGAAACGCGAGTTGAGCTCAAAGGTATTGGATGAAGCGAGTGTAACGGATGCAAGCGGTGGCGATCGACGCAAAGTCTTTAAGATCGTCGACTACATCGAGTCTAAAGAGGCAAAAAAGATCGTCGCTGAGATCAAGGCGCAGAAGATGAAGGTGACAGCGACCTTGGAGGGTGATCATATCCGTGTCAAAGGTAAAAACCTTGATGATCTTCAAAGTGCGATGAGACAGATCAAAAGCATGGAATGGGATGCTCCTTTGGTCTTTGAGAACTTTCGTTAGGAGAGTTCATGAACGAGAAGAAGCAGAGACGCTATAAGTCTATTGACAAGCGTCTGATCACGGAAGGCCACAAACTTGATTTCAATGTGTATGAAACCAATCATACCAAGACGCAAATGAGCTTGTTTTTGCAAAGTGAGAGTGTTGTAGACGGGGAAAGCAAGGTCAAACTACGTGAGATTGAAGCCCTTTTTATCGAAGACGAAGAGTATGAAAAGTATAAACTTTATGCCCAAAAGCACCTTAATAACATAGCCAAAAACAAAGATATCCCTTTTTCGGAAAAGGCAGATATCGTATATGCCAAAGCGTCCGAAGTGATGGATGAACTCTTTCAAAATCCTGACGCCTTGGGCAATATGGCAAAAAGCCAGGCGATAGTGGATGGTTTTGTCAGCCTTGTGCTGCAGGATGAAGCGACACTTGCATCGATCATGAAGATCGCTGCGCATGATTATTATACCCATACGCATTCGATCAATGTCAGCATCTATACCCTCTCTCTGGCGAAGTTTATCGGTCTGAAAGACAAAGATCTAGAGGATATTGGCATGTCATCGATGATGCATGATCTCGGAAAAAGCAGGGTAGGTTGGGAAATCATCAATAAAAATGGTAAACTGACAGATGTTGAGTTTGAACATATGAAGAAGCATCCGGCTTCAGGATATGATATTGCCGTTAAGATGGGCATTACAGATAAGCGTATTTTAGCAGGTATACGCAGTCACCATGAGAAGTTGGACGGTCTTGGCTATCCTGATGGTCTAAAAGATAAACAGATATCGCTATTTCCACGTATTATCGCCGTATGTGATGTCTTTGACGCACTGACGACGAAACGTTCCTACAAGGCTGCGATGACAAGTTTTGAAGCGATCACGATCATGAAGCAACATATGAGTACGCATCTGGATATGCGTCTGGTGGATGCCCTTGTAAAGATGTGCGTATAAAAAAGGAATAAATCAATGTCAAAGCTAAGCGTAGCAGAAGCGGCCGAACAGTTTAAGGTATCCAAAGAGGCGATCCACAACCGTATCCGCAGAGGAAGTCTGGATTGTGTGATCGAGCATGGGGTGAAGTATGTGCTGATCGATGAACCTGCTACCGCTGTAAAAGTACCTGAGAATGACAAGTATTACAACTATATCGAAGACGAGAACAGAGTCTTAAAAGAGAAGATCATCGAATTAGAAAAGCAAAATCTTAGGCTGCGTGACCAAAAAGAGATGATGCTTATCGAAGAGAAGAAAAAGATCGAACAGATCTATAAAGAGCGTGACGAGCAGTTGAAACAGGTCCTGCATACGATCACCTCAAAGTTTTTGCCGCATATCGAACAGAAGCTTGTGGATGAGACAGCAGATGATGTTGTGGATGTCGAAGAGGTCAATGACAACAAAGAATCCTATAGCGAACGGATACGGCTGAAGAGCTTTTTGAAGCTTAAAGCATACAAGCCGGCCAAGCGCCAACGAATAAAAAACCGTTTCAAGCGACTGGTCGGAAGAGATGAGAGGGTAGTCCGTACAGACGGAAAGATATATGTCGATCCGGTAAGATATGACTATCAAGACCTCTTGGAATAATAGTTAGCGCCTGTTTCTTCTGGGTGCCCGTTGTGCGCTTTCACTCCCTGCCAAGTGCCTTTTTTTACGAAAACAGCTGTTACAGATGGCATGTTTACTGTCTAAAGCCAAAGGTTTTGTGCAGATACGGCAACGGGGTACGAACTGTGCCTTTTTCAAGGTGTTCTCTATGTACGTATTAAGCTGTTTCCTCGCATCTCTTGCCTTCTCCGGCTCAAAAAATATCTCAGGAAAACGGTAGTTCAGCCACAGGTATAAAGAGACTTCTTTGACCAGGTCTTCGATATGTAAGAGCGTGTCCATAGAATCGGCATATTCTCCGTACAATTTGCTCTGGATATAAGGGACAGGTTTGGCATTTTCCATATGTGCGATATAGGAAGAAAAGACATCCACAAGGTAAGGCGATTGTGTTGAAAGGGGGGCACAGGCCATATGGTATTTGGTACTGAGTTCTATCTCATACTGATCCGTATACCTGGCGATCTCGATAAGGGTCTCAAGGTTGGCGACCCTAAAAGGACCGTCAAAGGTCATGTGTTTGATGAAAAAGCGCAGTATTTCTTCGAGATTGTTGGTCTCGAGTATCTTGCCAACGAGCAGAATATGGTCCAGGTTTGCCATCACGTTCAAAGGCAGGGTGATCTCTTTAAGGGGTTTATGAAACTCCTCATGAATGGTCTGCAGTATATTGGGTGTCAGTGCCCCGACATACCCCTTTTCTTCCATACCGTAACGGCCGGCACGCCCTGCAATCTGGATGACTTCTGAGGGCACAAGGGTACGGCGGCGTTCGCCGTCAAACTTTGTATCCTTGGAGAAGAGGATTGTCTTGATCGGAAGGTTCAAGCCCATAGAGATGGCATCGGTAGCTACAAGTACCTCTGTCTCTCCCTCTCTAAAGCGTCGTGCCTCCTCCCGTCTGACCTCTGGGGAAAGGTTTCCATAGACGACAGAGACTCTGTATTGACGGCTGAGCTGCTGTTTGAGCTGAAGCACATCTTTTCGTGAGAAAGCGATGACTGCCGTCTGCGGTTCTATACTGCTGATCGGCGTAGCTGTCTTCATGACAGACAGTGGGTTCTTGCGCTCAAAATAGATGACCTCGAGTTCCTCTCCCAGCCATTCGCACAGAGCCTCTATAGCAGGCAAGGCATCAGGCGAACCTGTCATATAGACTTTTTTGGCAGGCGCGCCTATGATGGCATTGACCCAGGCCCAGCCCCGGTCTCTGTCATTGATCATCTGGACTTCATCGATGACACAGACATCGACATCGATGCTGAAGTTGAGCATCTCTATAGTCGAACTGATATGTGTCGCGTACTCATCGAGTATCTGCTCCTCTCCCGTGATAAGCGAAGCGGCCACACCGTCGGCTTTCAGGTTCTCGTATCCTTCAAGAGCGAGAAGCCGGAGAGGGGCGAGATAATACCCTGTGTCCGCTTTTTCCAAAGCTTTCATTGCCTGATAGGTCTTTCCGCTGTTGGTCGGACCGACATGAAAGACAAGCTTGCGTCGAAGCTCTCTGGCTACAGGGAAAAGGTTTTTAAAGTCGCGTATTGTACGAGCAAGCAGAGCTTCTCTCTGTTTTTTGAGTTTCAACCCTTCGATGCTTTTATTAAAGTTGAAGAGAACCTTTCTGGCTGTTTTGGGCGGTATATGAAGATCATTACTTAGGTACCCTTGTAAGTCCTGAAGGACGAAGGAACACACCTCTTCATGGCTTAGATCCAAGATGGCAGCGGACTCCGCACACTCATGGATAAGTGCGTCAAGCTCTTCTTTAAAAGCCTGTTCCATCATCTCTTTATGCAAAGAAAAGTCATCATCAAAGTCAATAGTCTCACCCTTCCACAGACGAGGGAGGAGCTCTTTTAAAGCGACTTCAGAAAGTGCTTCGTAAGGCAATTCATGGCCTTCATAGCTGTAGACGGATGATGTGTGCATGATAAGGTTGTAATCCATCAGCTGCAAAGAGTGGGCCTTGAAATGTCTGTTAAAGACGGCTCTTAAGGTCTTCTCGCTCAAAGGAGTGTAAGAAAATATATTCTCAGGCGGCATGGTCTTAAGGGCCTGCAGGATCTCTTCGTCTTTGAGATAGGGATGGGGAGAAGGAAGAGAGGAGAGAAAATCATCTGCCTCCTTCTGCTTTAGCTGAACGAACTTTTGTTTGATCTGGGTAAGGTAAGGCCGGAGTTCGTCTATATCGGTCTCTTCAAGCAGTGTGTAAGAGAGAGCTTCGGTTCGGACCTGCAGGATCTTGGAAAAGTTCTCACCGGCGTAGCTGAAAGTGATCGGTGTAAAAAACTCAAGCGCGTTCTCATCCGTGAAGGTGATGTC
>JBFEYG010000062.1:0-11249 GCA_041562275.1 Sulfurimonadaceae bacterium
AAAAGAAGAAACAGTCAACACACCAGGGAGACTGTTTATGCTGAAATCATACCCAAAGATTCTTAGCTAAACAAAAAGTTAAATGCCACAGTATAAAATCTTCATATATTTCTAAGTTAAACTTTTTTTCTCACAATTTAATCTAAAATTCTCTCCTAATGTGTAATATTCACACGTTGTTCTAAACTGTGAACAAGTAAACATTTTTTTTGACATGAATTTGATTTTATCAACTTAATTTTTTATAAACAATTGTTTATTTTTTCCTGAAATTTGCCCATGCTTATTTTTTATACAATACTATTAAACCCCTATTTATAGGGGTTTAATCAAAGTTAGAGACATTTTTGTATTTTAAGATCTACTTATACTTTATCAAAGGTTTTTTTTCTCCATATTTTTATTCACATCCCCAATTTATATTGATGTAATCACAAGTAATTCGTATCATAACTTCAACTTAACAATGCTTGTGCTTCTGTCTTTTCTGTAATACAACCGTAGTAAAAATGTTTCACTTTTGTAATCTTCTCGGATTAAACTTCTATTAAATAATTCAAACAAGGATATGACTATGGTTCATATTGAAAATATGGTTCGCAGCAGTTATCCGGGTCTGTACAACAAGATCCCTTCAATTGCTGTTCGGCCCGCCATCGGATTTCTAAAAAAAATGTTCCATGAAAAAGAGATCAATGCCTTTTTAGATCAGAACAGCCGTCTAATCGGTTTAGATTTTGTCGAATCTGTTTTGGAGCACCTTAATATATCTTACAAGGTAAACCATCGACAGCTTGAGAATATACCTGCGATTGGTAAAGTTATCATCGTGGCCAATCATCCTCTCGGCGCAGCCGATGCTTTGACACTTCTTAAGATGATCAGTGATGCCCGTCAAGACAAGACTATAAAGATCGTCGCAAACCAAATGCTCTCCCATATCCCCCAGCTTGCCCCTTTACTTATCCCTGTTGACAATATCCAGGGTAAACTTACACGGGAGTCACTTCAGACTATAGACAAGGCACTGGAGAATGAAGAGGTCGTAATCTTCTTTCCTGCCGGTGAGGTATCACGCGCTTCATTCAACGGAATTAAAGACACCTATTGGAAAAGCGGGTTTTTAAAGATCGCACAGCGTACATCTACCTCTGTACTACCTATCCATATCGACGCACGCAACTCGTCAATGTTTTACACACTCTCTTTTATCTATAAACCTATGAGTGCATTCCTTCTTGGACATGAACTTATGCGTTCACGCAAGAACAAGCCTCTTGAGTTTAAGATCGGTGAAATCATCCCGCCTTCTTCATTTCAGAACACTTCACTTCATCCTAAGCAATATGCACGTCTTTTCAGAAAGCATCTATACCGTATCGCAAAAAACCGCAAGACTATTTTGCCGACCGAACAGTCTATTTCTCATCCCGTCAATCGAAATCAATTAAGAGATGAACTAAAGGCAAGTGAAAAACTTGGTTCGACTACGGACGGGAAAGGCATCTATCTTGTCGATGCGGCAGAGTCACCTACGGTCATTAAAGAGATAGGCCGCCTGCGTGAGTACACCTTCAGAAAAGTAGGTGAAGGCACAGGTACTAAACGCGATATCGACAAGTATGACGAATACTATATGCATTTGGTCTTATGGGATGATGATGCGCTTGAGATTGCAGGAGCATACCGCATAGGAGAGTGTTCGTGGATACTGTCCTGGCTGGGCAAAGAAGGTCTCTACATGAATGAGCTTTGTCAGATCAATGAAAGTCTCGATGATACTCTTGAATATGCTATAGAACTTGGACGAAGCTTTGTACAGCCAAAATACTGGGGATCGCGTGCACTTGACTATTTGTGGCAGGGAATAGGCGCTTATCTCGCACACAACCCTCACATCAAATACATGTATGGCCCTGTCACTATCAGCAACGCCTATCCCAAGATAGCCAAAGATCTTCTTGTCTATTTTTATACCCGTTATTTTGAGCCTGAGACGAAAGCGTTCAAGGCCAAACGTCCCTATGTCCTCTCACGCAACACAAGAGCAGAGTTTGACGCTATCTTTGAAGCTCAAGAATATGATGAGGCCTTTCGTACCTTGAAGTCCTATCTGAGAGAGATGCAGGTTACCGTACCGACTTTGTATAAACAATACGGAGAACTTTGTGAAAATGACGGTGTCAAATTTTTCGACTTTGGAGTTGATCCGGATTTTAATAATGCCATCGACGGATATCTGCTTGTCGATCTGCGAAAACTTAAAGAGGAAAAAAGAAGACGCTATCTAGTCCAGGAGTGATAGCGGATCGCTTGCGAAGACATCTTTGGAGTTTATACAAAATCTACTTTTGCCGCTAAGTTCTGAACCATAGCTAAAACAAAGCTGATTAGCATGCAGCATCAATCGGCTTGCTCCGCTTTTTGCTATCCGTTCTTCCCTGCTTATCTCTCTGTCTAAAAATCTCAACACATCCTCTTCTGTCTGTCCGTATATCGGATCACCGACTATCGGATGTTTCACGTGAAACAAATGCACTCTTATCTGATGCTGCCTGCCTGTTAGCGGAGAAGCTTCAACCAAACTCATATCCAGATCTGGATAATAACAGATACGTTTGAAAGAAGTTTGTGATGGCTTGCCTTCTTCATGCACTCTAACAACCATTCTAACAATAGCACTTTCATCTTCACGTCGTAACAGTGGTTCGTCCACATATAATTCGTCAGGAAACTCACCGTGCACTAACGCAAGATATGACTTCTTTATCTCTCGGCTTTCAAATAACCACTTCAGACTTTTTTCCGATGCTTTATGTTTTGCAATCAATAACAGTCCACTCGTTTCCTGATCGATTCTATGGGTTATGTTAGCATCTCTGCCGAAGGCATGCTTGGCTTCATCGATAATAGAATAGGGCGTATTACGATTTTGCGGATGGACAAGAACACCGGAAGGTTTGTCATAAATAGCAAAATCATTGGTTTGGAAGATCGGTTGCAGTCCTCTGCTCTCAGGTTCAAAGCAGATGAAGGAGATCTCACCTTCAAGAAAGCCTGAGGTGTGTGACATCACTTCGCCGTTAACCGTAAGTCTGCCTTTTGCAATAAGACGCTGTGCTTCTTTTTGTGTATACTCAAGCTCATTCATAAGAAACAAGAAAGCCTTTGTTCTCTCTTTGACTACATATTTCTTTAGAACGAACGGCATTCATTTCCTTTTGCTTTATATAAAGAAATTGTAGCAGAGTTGTCTGAATAAGAGGTAATGATGTTTCACGTGAAACATCTAAATTCATAAAGATTTTAATCCAGTTATTAGGCACTCTAGGTTAGTATCACTTAACTAAACTCCCCCGAACAAGGTTATAGATATGGTAGAACGTTACGCCAGAAAAGAGATGTCCGAAAAATGGACACAACATGCGAGATATGCAGCATGGCTCGAAGTGGAAAAAGCAGCTGTAAAAGCATGGGCAAAACTTGGAAAGATCCCTCAAGAAGATGCAGATAAGATCGTAAAGAATGCAACCTTCTCTGTAGAGCGTATCGAAGAGATCGAAGCGGTTACTAAACATGACCTCATTGCATTCAACACAAGTGTCTCAGAAAGCTTAGGCGACGAGTCAAGATGGTTCCACTATGGTATGACAAGTTCAGACGCCGTCGATACCGGTGTTGCATTGCAGATGAGAGACTCTTTAAATATCATCATCGATGACGTCAAGATGCTGATGGAATCGATCAAGAAACGCGCTGAAGAACATAAGTTCACCTTAATGGTAGGTAGAAGCCATGGTATCCATGGTGAGCCTATCACATTTGGTTTGACATTGGCCGTTTGGTATGACGAAGTAGCCAGACATCTTAAGAACCTCGAAGAGACGATGGAAGTTATCTCAGTAGGACAGATCTCTGGAGCAATGGGTAACTTTGCTCATGCACCGCTTGAACTTGAAGAGTATGCTATGGCTGAACTTGGATTGAAACCTGAACCGTGTTCCAATCAGGTCGTTCACAGAGACCGATATGCCAGACTGGCCACTACCTTGGCACTGCTTGCCTCTTCCGTTGAAAAGTTTGCCGTTCAGGTCAGACACCTGCAAAGAACAGAAGTGTATGAGGCTGAAGAGTATTTTGCAAAAGGACAAAAAGGTTCGTCCGCTATGCCGCATAAACGTAATCCGATCCTAACAGAGAACATAACAGGTCTTGCGCGTATGATCCGTGCTTATGCCACACCTGCTTTGGAGAATGTCAGTCTTTGGCATGAGCGTGATATCTCTCATTCATCAACTGAGCGTTTCTGGCTGCCTGATGCTTTCATCACAACCGACTTCATGCTTCACCGTATGAACAGTGTTATTGCCAATCTAACGGTATATCCTGAGAACATGATGAAGAACCTGAACCTAACAGGCGGTTTGGTTTTCTCACAACGTGTTTTACTTGAACTGCCGCTCAAAGGGGTAAGCCGTGAAGATGCTTACCGTATCGTTCAGCGCAATGCGATGAAAGTCTGGGAAGAGATACAGCAAGGCAAGCCGACGACAAACGAAAAGGGCGAGAGTCTTTATCTTAATCACCTTCTTGCTGACGAAGAGCTGCGTGCGAGTCTAGACGAAGATGCTATTCGTGAGTGCTTCAACTATGATTATTACACTAAAAACGTTGACGCTATTTTCAAGCGCGTTTTCACTAAATAAGTATAAGGCATAACGCCTTATAGCCACAGCTTGTTTTGGATAAAAAATAGCCAAAAAGAGCGGAAGATACTCTATTCAAACATGGTATAAATCTATTGAAATATTTAGGTTTGTTTTAAAGAAAAAACGAGTATTATCTACTAAAGAAACAAGAAAAAGACCAACATAACGAGGGGTTATTTGAATGATAACTATCATCAAAAGAAATGGACGAAGTGAGCCTTTGGACATAACAAAAATACAAAAATACACAGCAGCTTCAGTTCAAGGATTAAGCGGCGTCAGCCAGAGTGAACTCGAAGTCGATGCACAGATCATGTTCCGTGACGGCATCACCTCCAAAGAGATTCAGCAAGCCTTGATCAAAACAGCTGTCGACAAGATCGATATCGATGCACCAAACTGGACCTTTGTCGCATCCCGTCTATTTCTGTATAATCTTTATCATTCTGTTAATCACTTCACAGGGTATTGCAAACTTGAAAAATACTTTGAGCGCGGAGAAAAAGAGGGACGTCTTCTTCTTGGTCTGCGTGATATGTATGATCTGGAAGACCTGGACAAGTACATCAAACCTGAACGTGATCTTCAGTTCAACTACCTGGGCATCAAGACGCTCTACGACAGATACCTGATCAAAGACAGAAACGGTGATCCTATCGAACTGCCTCAGCATATGTTCATGGGTATCGCGATGTTCTTGGCTCAGCGTGAAGAGAACAAGCAGGAGTGGGCCAAGAAGTTCTATGACATGATCTCTACCTTTGAAGTCATGCTCGCAACCCCTACACTTTCAAACGCACGTACACCACGACACCAGCTTAGCTCTTGTTACATCGGATCGACTCCGGATAACATCGAAGGTATCTTTGACGCGTACCAAGAAATGGCAATGCTTTCCAAGTTTGGCGGTGGTATCGGCTGGGACTGGACACAAGTCCGCTCGATCGGTTCCTACATCGATGGTCATAAAAATGCTGCCGGTGGTACTATCCCATTTTTAAAGATCACCAATGACGTTGCTATTGCTGTTGATCAGTTAGGTACGCGAAAGGGTGCTATTGCTGTTTATCTTGAGCCTTGGCACATGGACATCAACGACTTCCTTGACCTCAAAAAGAACTCAGGTGAAGAGCGCAGACGTGCCCATGATCTTTTCCCTTCATTGTGGATCAATGATGTCTTTATGAAACGTGTTGAAGCTGACGGTATCTGGACGCTGTTTGATCCGTATCAGACCAAAGAGCTTACCCTTCTTCACGGTGAGGCCTTTGAGAAGCGTTATGTAGAACTGGAGAATGATGATGATATCCTCAAAGAGCGTATCAAAGCCAAAGACCTTTGGAAGAAGATCCTGACATCATACTTTGAGTCAGGTTCACCGTTCTTATGTTTCAAAGACAATGCCAACCGTGCTAATCCGAATGACCATTATGGTGTTATCCGAAGTTCGAACCTTTGTACAGAGATCTTTCAGAACACAAGCCCTAACACCTACAAGATCAAGCTGAAGTTTGAAGACGGTACCTACATCTCTTATGACGAAGACGAGATCGTACGTGTGGACAGCGGTATCGAAAAACCGGCAAGCAAAGTAACCGCGCTGGACTCTATTGACGGCAGAGAGATCTTTATCGTAGAGAAAGAGAGAGTCGACGGAGACACGGCAGTGTGTAACCTTGCATCCGTGAACCTTTCTCGTATCAATACCAAAGAAGATATCGAACGTATCGTGCCTATCGCTATGCGTGCGCTTGATAATGTCATTGACCTTAACTTCTATCCGGTAGAAAAGGTCAAACGCACCAACCTCAAGAGCCGCTCTGTCGGTCTGGGTGTGATGGGTGAAGCAGAGATGTTGGCAACACAGGGCATCTCATGGGGAACGCAGGAACACTTTGACAAGATCGATGAAGTAATGGAAGCGGTCTCCTATAATGCTATCAATGCTTCAAGTGACAATGCAAAAGAGAAGGGTTCTTATCCTGAATTTGAAGGTTCCAAGTGGAGCCGGGGAATCATGCCTATGGATCATGCCAATGCAGAGGTGAGAAACCTTGTCGACAGAGGCGGACTCTTTGCATCTAACTACGATTGGGATGAGTTGCGTGAGAAAGTCAAAACACAGGGTATGCGAAACGGCTACCTGATGGCTATTGCGCCTACCTCGTCTATCTCGATCCTGACAGGAACAACGCAGGCCATCGAACCGGTCTATAAACGAAAATGGTTTGAAGAGAACCTTTCCGGCCTTATTCCTGTTGTTGTGCCTAAGCTTTCACCGGATACATGGTCATACTACACACCGGCCTATGACCTTAACCAGACTATCTTGATCAAGGCAGCAGCTGTACGTCAAAAATGGATAGATCAGGGGCAGAGCCTCAATATCTTCATCTCCTTGGACAAAGCAAGCGGGAAATACCTAAACGAGATCTATATGCTCGCATGGAAAATGGGTCTTAAGTCGACCTACTACCTAAGAAGCCAGTCTCCTGAATCAAGCGGAGATGTAGAAGACCGTTCTATGGAATGCGTCGGCTGTCAATAGGATACGCAGTCAGAGGTTAACAGCCCCTCTGTCAAACCAAAATATAAACTGCGGATAAAAGAAGAGTTTTCTTTCTGACCTTCTCAATACCTTCTATTTAACTTTTCAAGGAGTTACTATCAAACCTCTGTCTAAAAACGATCTCAAAGCCTTTCTAGAGCGTTTTGACGATCTACGAGGGGGTGAGATAGTCTCCTTGCAAATGATCACTCCTGTTAGCTTTAAAATAGCACTTACCGTGCAAGATAAAAACCGCGCCTTTGATTGGGTCAATCTAAACCTGGAATTTAATGGCGTAACAGATGCAAAACTTCTGGAAGACAATGCCTTGAAAGCTGTAGACATGCAAGAAGGCGGGAACATTGCATTTTCACCGGAAGGTATAGAAGTAGGGTTTGGTGCGCAGGAGTATCTGGCCTCGCCCCTGCGTCTTCGTGCAGAGACATTAAAGTACGAAGAGAGTCCCTTCTCGCTCTAATAACGCTCTATCAATCCTGAGCAGGTCAGAGAGTAGGTCCCGGTTCTTTTTGCATCTTGACATCCAAACATGGAGCGGGAATAGGAAGCTTATATTCTTGAAGCGTCTTAAAAAAAGAAGAACACAATCCGCATAAAAATCCCCATTGGCATGATAATTGTGTCCATTATACACATTATAAATTATTTTTTGGATAAGTTAAAGTAAAATTTTGCTAGTATTTCAAAAAAATTAGCTACTCGCCCGATGAGCCAGAAAAAGACGTTCATTAAAACACGAGTGCAGACTCTGGAGCTTTTATGCAAAAAATCAGAAATATCGCCGTTATCGCGCACGTTGACCACGGTAAAACAACGCTTGTTGATGGTCTTTTAGAACAATCAGGAACTTATGGAGATCACGAAGCACACGAAGAACGTGCAATGGATTCAAATGCACTTGAAAAAGAGCGTGGGATCACGATCCTTTCTAAGAACACAGCTATTCGCTATAAAGACTACAAGATCAATATCATCGATACTCCGGGTCACGCTGACTTTGGTGGAGAAGTTGAACGTGTTCTTAAGATGGTCGATGGTGTACTTGTACTTGTCGATGCTTACGAAGGTGTTATGCCTCAGACTAAGTTCGTTGTTAAGAAGATGCTAGCTCTTGGCAAAAAGCCGATTGTTGTCATCAACAAGATTGATAAGCCGTCTGCTGATCCGGATCGCGTTGTCGATGAGATGTTTGACCTGTTCGCTCAAATGGATGCGACTGATGATCAACAAGACTTCCCGGTCATCTATGCTGCAGCACGTGACGGTATTGCAAAACTTGATATGGAAACAGAAGGCGGCGATTTTCAGTGTATCTTCGAAACAATCCTAGAGCATGTTCCTGAACCAGAAGGTTCACCAGACAGCCCAGCTCAAGCTCAGGTCTTTACACTTGATTATGACAACTATGTCGGTAAGATCGGTATCTCACGTATTTTCAACGGTAGACTTAAAAAGGGTGATGCCGTCAAACTTGCGAAAGCTGACGGTGAATTCGTCAATGGAAAGATCACTAAACTTATCGGTTTCCACGGTCTAAACCGTATGGAGATCCAAGAAGCAGAAGCAGGTGATATCGTTGCGATCGCCGGTATGGAGACCGTTGACGTTGGTGATACTATCTGTGACCCGGTCAACCCAGTTGCCCTTGATCCTATGCACGTTGAAGAGCCGACACTGACTGTTGTCTTCTCAGTAAATGACTCTCCTCTAGCAGGTCAAGAAGGTAAACACGTTACTTCAAACAAGATCCGTGAGCGTCTTGAAGCAGAGATGACTACAAACGTTGCGATGAAATGTGAGACAGTCGGTGAAGGTAAGTTCAAGGTATCTGGACGTGGTGAACTTCAGATCACTGTACTTGCTGAAAACATGAGACGTGAAGGTTTCGAATTCGGTATCTCTCGTCCGGAAGTTATCGTTAAAGAGATCGAAGGTGTTAAATGTGAACCATTTGAGCACCTGGTTATCGATGTTCCTGAAGAACTTGGCGGAACGGTAATCGAACGTCTTGGTAAGCGTAAGGCTGAAATGAAGTCTATGCTTCCGATGGGTGTCGGTTTCCAACGTATCGAGTTTGAGATCCCAGCACGTGGTCTGATCGGTTTCCGTGGTCAATTCCTGACTGATACTAAAGGTGAAGGTGTTATGAACCACTCTTTCTTGGAGTTCCGTCCTTACTCCGGTACTGTTGAGTCACGCCAATACGGAGCCCTGATCTCTATGGAAAATGGTGTTGCTCTTGCATACTCTATCTTCAATCTTCAAGAGCGCGGTGGCATGTTCATCAAACCACAAGACAAGGTATACGAAGGGATGATCATCGGTGAGCACTCACGATCAAATGACCTGGCAGTTAACCCTATTAAAGGTAAAGCACAGTCGAACGTACGTTCTTCAGGTGCGGATGATGCGATCAAACTGGTTCCGCCTCGCGATATGAACCTTGAAAAAGCATTGGAGTGGATCGAAGACGATGAACTTCTTGAAGTCACACCATTAAGCGTACGTATCCGAAAACGTCTTCTTACTGAAAACGAGCGTAAACGCGCTAGCCGCTAAAACACTAAGCCTAAGGGCTTAGTCGTCCTTAACGACAAAAAAACCCTCAAAATTCTACTCTTCCCCATTCAAATCAATAAAAGATATGATCTCATGCTTATTCGAATGCGCATAGATAGCAACACTTAACACCATCAATACAAAAAAAATATCTTTGATCATTGAAGACCTTCCTCGCATTTAAAGATAATAATTTTAAACGGATTTAGTTAATAGATAAATAATCAACATATAATGAAAAGGTAACTGCTTTAATATTCAACTGTATAATAAATATTTATACAAATTAGACTTATTTCTTTGCCCTGATCTTTCTATACCAGCATCTGTACTACCGCACATCCGTATAAACTTGTTTGGAATAAGAGGATACAAACGGCCTAACACTTATAAAACATCTTATGCGGCTTATGCAGTCTAAGAGTATAGACCATACCACGTTTTTTAGACTTCTGAGACACTATAACGGAATTTGAACAGAACTGTTAGCACTCACTACTCAGCAGTCACCTGTAACATAGTAGCCTGATGTATACAACTAACGGATAGAAAAAAAATCGAGTGGTCATAGGAATAAAAAGACACCTCATGTCAACTCAAAACATATCTTGAAAAACCTCAAACCATTATGTTCATCCTAAATGAGATTTCGTAACAAAACCTTACTCCTGGGTGAGGATATACCCTTTTTCTTTTAACAAGTTCACTATCCCCTCCTTTCCTACGACATGCCCCGAGCCTACGACAACAAAATGAACTTTATCGCTTTTCAAAAAACTTTCTATAGTCTCACTCATCTTATAGTTGCGTCTGATGATAAGGGCATCATATATCTCCTGAAGACCCCGGTCCTCGTGCAAAGGCAGAGAGGTCAACTTCTCTAATGCACCGCTGTCACCTTTTTTCCAACTATCAAACATCGATTCCAGCATAGGCTCAAGCTCAATCATAGATTCGAGCGTATACTGCAAGAGCTTCTCTTGAAAGGCTTCGTCATCTTTACTTAGCAGTGCCATCTGTTCTGCAGCCGTCTCAAGTTCGATTACGGGCTTGTTCTCTGATCTTGCTTTGTCCAGAAAATATTTATCGATCCCCAGTTCAGGCGAATATCCTAAACGCAGCATCTCCTCTGCCGTGAGCTGAAGTATAAGTACCCAAGGTCTCATTCTCTGCATCTTATCCACAGACAGCCCTCTTTTTTTTGCATAGTCAAGCAAAGAGCTGTAGGTATTTTCACCAAGTTGTGTCTGCAAACTCATACCTGAGGGGTAGATACCAAAATCAGACATCACATCATGCATCACAGAGATGGATTTTTCACTCGAGGGGTCCACTTCCACAACCAGAACATCGCTCTTATCGTACGCTTTTATAATGGTTCTGTCCAAAGGATAAAGCTCAGGTTTTGCCAGATG
>JBFEYG010000063.1:0-11225 GCA_041562275.1 Sulfurimonadaceae bacterium
AAGATAATATCGAGACAATCGCTGAACTTAAGTTTAAATACGAACAACTACAAAACGAAGAATAGTCTTTTTTATGGCAAAACGCACAGCGGTCATCGATATCGGATCCAACTCCGTAAGAATGGTGATCTTTGAGCGTACAAGCCGCTTTGCCTTTCATCTCATACATGAAGTAAAATCCCGCGTACGTATCAGCGAAAATGCTTATGAAAATGATCACAACCTTCAAGACATCCCTCTTGAACGTGCTTATCAGGCTTTAAAAGAGTTCTTACTCGTCATAAAACAATATAAAGCCAGCAAAACACTCTGTATCGCTACTTCAGCACTCAGAGACGCCCCCAACAAACAGCTCTTTATCAGCAGAGTACACAAAGAGCTTGGTCTTCATATCAAAGTCATAGACGGCGATAGAGAAGCTTACCTAGGCGGCATAGCTGCTGCTAATCTTTTGCATCTTGACGCCGGTTTGAGTGTGGATATCGGCGGCGGCTCTACCGAACTCGCCCTGTATGACAATAAGAAAGTTTTACAGACCCACTCGCTTAATCTGGGTACGGTACGCCTGAAAGAACTCTTTTTCGACAATGGAAATATCGAAGGTGCCAAAGCCTATATACGCGAGGCATTGGAAACACTTCCGACAACACTTAAACATAACAATATCATCGGCATCGGGGGAACCCTGAGGGCCCTTAGCAAGATGATCATGGATAAAGATGATGTCAATTTTAAAAAACTGCACGGTTTTAGCTATCCGATCAGTTCTGCCCAAACCTACTTCGATGACATCCTGCAAAGCGATGAAAAAGGCTTGAAAAAACTGGGTGTCAAAAAAGACCGTTTGGACGTCATCCAACCCGGCCTGCTGATCCTCACACTTCTTATCGAACATATCGATGCAAGCCAGATAATAAGTTCTGGTGTCGGTGTAAGAGAAGGGCTCTATTTGAGTGATCTTCTTCGTAAACAGCAAGACAGGTTCCCACACAATTACAACCCAAGTGTCAAAAGCTTGATTGATCGCTTTATACCTGATTACAGGCAAGAGCTTACTTCGGCATCACGCCATCTTTTTGATCTGACATCGGCGTGCCTGAACCTTGAAGCGAGATATAAAGAGTCTTTTGTACTTGCTGTCAAATTGAGTCAGGTCGGTAAAAAACTTGACTTTTACGATGCCCATAAACATGCCTATTACATCGTACTAAATGGTCTTAGCTATGGTTTTTCACATGAAGAGACAGTATTGATCGCGACCCTGGTCCGTTTTCAACGTAAGAAGTCCCCCTCTTCACTTCATATCAATGACTATGAGAGATATCTGCCTTCCGTAGAGATCACAAATGCTTTAAGCTTTCTAATGGGTCTGATGGACACGCTCTATGGCGACTGTAATCGTACAGGGGAAATCAAGCTAAGTATAGAGGGAAAATGCCTATGTATAGATGCTGATCAGAGCTACCTTCTCACAGAAAAGATAAAAGATTATAGCGACAATGAGCAGCTTACACTTACTCTTCTATAGTTTCTGTTATCTTCTAAAAGTACTTTCTTGGTCAAATTGACCCTATAAGTACTAACACCCTTAGAGTGCGAAAAGCTCCTAAAAGACTTCTCAGTTATGATAAAGATCATTGGCCGACTTGATTAAAATCGTTGGCCTATAGTAAATTCAAATGTTGATGTCTGATCATTAGGTTCAGCATCTAAAGCCTTGGAAAAGATCAGCTGAATCGGTCCCATAGGAGAGAACCATTCAATAGCAGCACCATAACTCGAACGGGCTATTGTCTCTGTCTCTACCGGTATGGCCAGGGGGTCGACAGCTGTAGGATCGTATTCCTGTCCCTTACCTTGGAGCCATCCATAATCATAAAAGGCCGTCAAACGCAACTTTGCTTTTGGGACAAGAGGGAAACTGGCTTCAAGAGCATTTGTAAACATTGTTCTACCACCGATACGTCTGTCGAGATAATCGCGAGGTGAAAGCGTATAGGATTCATATCCACGCACAGAACCGACTCCGCCCATATAGAATCGTTCGGCAGTCGGAAGGTTTGTACGCGCATCCTCGGCTGTATCATCATAAAAAATATGTGCAAAACGTGCTTTATAACGCAAGATAAGATCAAAACCTACATAGTCTTCAACACCCTTGTAGGCTTTAAACGTATTGTTGTTCTTAATAAACTCAGCTGTTCCACCAAGTCCTGCAAATTCGAAACTTGTACTTGCTGCAATTCCACTTCTTGGAAGATAAAAGTCATCCGTATTGTCATAACGCAATGAGACAGAGACAGCAGATTTTTCATAGTCTTCAAACAGGACCTGATCAACAGTTGTCAGGTTGATATCATTAGAGATATCACTGTATTGTGACTGTGCATACGTATAATTGAGTGAACCGCTTAGAAAACGGCTTAGACGTTTCCCAAGGCCCAATCCTATACCATCCGTCGAGATCGTATAGTCATCATAATCGGTCTCATTCGTATAGACGGATGCGGAACCCGAATAGTCACTGTCGTTCAAACGCGGATTGCTTACGTTGACACTGAAGCTTTTTGTACGCTGGGAGGTCTCGGCCGAGAAGCCCATATTGATACCTGAACCGAAGATATTTCTATCTGAGATACTGGCTGAAAGGAGGATTCCGCCGAAACTTCCGTATCCGCCGCCAAGCTGGATATTACCAGTCTGTGTCTCTTTCACCTTTACGATCAGGTCCATGGTCTCATCATCAACACGCTTTTCTTCGATCGTCGTTGATTCAAAATAACCTGTTCTCTGCAGTGAGTTACGGGAATCTTTGATATCGGTAAGGCTATACAGGTCACTTGGTGCCAAATAGATCTCTCTGCGCGTCACCCGGTCAAGTGTACGTGTATTTCCTGAGATCAATACGTCACGGATATAGACTTTTTTCCCAGGACGGATATTGTATACGACATCGACTGTTCGTGCTGCTTTGTCTTTTCTCAGGTCGGGGGTGACTTTAACGTAAGCATATCCAAGGTCTGCAATTATAGTTTTTATACGGTCTGAGTCTTCTCTGAAAGTCTTGATATTAAAGGCTTCATTCAGTTCAAGCTTGATAACTTCTCTTATCTTTTCATCTTCGATGACATTCGTCGACTGCTCCAGGATGATCGCGTTGACACGATACACCTCGCCTTCGTATAGTGTATACGACATATCCGCTACATATTGGCTAAAGTCAACACGTACAAAAGGGTCATCGACTTTTGAGTCAAGATATCCATGCTGCATATACAGGTCACGAATACGAAGCGGATCATACTGCAGTTCACCCAGCTTCATCTCACCGTCATTTCTACCCCAGAACCACCCCATAAATTCGTGCTCTTTGTTCGCGATGATATCATCAAAGTCATTCTTTTCAAAGGCGCTCATCCCCTCTAAAGAGAGCTTCTCGATAATAATGTTCTCACCCTTGTTGACTTTGAAAGTGACTTCGACACTCCCATTGTCAAGTGTCTTTGTCTCGACTTCGACGATTGTATCGATATACCCTTCTTGTGAGATTGTATCGACAAGACGTTTTTTGGCATCTGTGATCTTTTTCGTATCGTACAGGGTCCCTTTTTTGATCTGCAAAAGTTCACTGTCTTCGGCTTCATCGCCTTGACCGTAGCCATCGATCTCAATGCGCGATATCACTGATTTTTCTTGAAAATGATAGATCAAAACACCGTTTTTCTCACTTACCCAGATATCGGTAAAGTATCCATACTGATAAAAACGCTTTACAGATGCATCGATCTTCTTGTCCGAAAGCTGTTCGCCGACTTCAAAGCCGAGGCTCTCTTTGGCAACTGGTTCCGAAAGGTGCACCAAGCCGTCAAACTGGATATCGTTTATCGTTTTGGCTTGCAAAAGGCCAATCGATACTACGAATGCCAAAAACAAAATTCTCATTAAAAACCTTTGAAAAATATATATACTGTATTATAAAGTCTAAGATTCTATCTTTTGTGGGATTAAAGAAGGGTAAAAAGAAGGGATAATCATAGAAGAAAGATGACAATAGAACATTATGTCACTTTAAATGCCATCAAAATGCTGACATAAGCTCGAACAAGCTAGTTTTTCTCCCAAAACCATTTTGTTCCCTGTGATTTTTCAGCAGGTTTTTTACTTGTACTATAGCCGACCTTGTTCTTTTCTTTAAAAGTCGGTGCTTCATACTTTCCAGTTTGGCAAGATTCGCTGCATGTCTGCATCCAGTCTATAGCAAGATCTCCATCTATCCCTCTCTCTTCCAAAGAGTTAGCCAGCCAGTATGCCGTATTCGTACAATCCAGCCCGTCAATATGATGTTTACGGACGCAGATAGAGGCGATTTCGGAGAGAATATTTTTCTGCTCTTTCTCTGGCATGGCTTCAAAGTCTTTTTTAGTATAGACAATAGTGCTGAGTTCAAACTGCATATCATCTTTATGTTCATACCAAAAAAACAGTTTGTCTCCAAAGAAAAAACTTACTATAAAAAACATCAGGACAATTGTTGTTATTTTTCCAAAATCTAAAGTTCCCATTCTATCTCCTGTTTGCGCTAATATCGGCTAAAATCTACTTATTCTTAACGAAGTCTATTCGGCAAAAGTAAATGTACAACTACTTCCACGTTTTTTCTATATACTCGACCCGGCCCGATCTTCTTTTGTAAAGCTGATAATGCAATGCGTTCTTTTTAAAATAGTCCTGATGATACACTTCCGCAGGAAAGAACACTTTTGCCGGTTCTATTTTAGTAACAATACTTTTGCCAAACCTTCCCGAGTCATCCAAAGCTTTTTTTGAAGCATAGGCATACTTTCTTTCCATCTCGCTTTGATAAAATATTATACTCTCATATTGCTTACCCTTATCTGCAAACTGACCGGCAGGGTCTGTGGGGTCGATATTCTTCCAAAATATCTCTAAAAGTTCTTTATAGCTTATGACTTCTGAGTCGTAATGCACTTGAACAACCTCATAATGGCCACTCTTTCCCTTGGATACATCCGTATAGTTTGCAGTAGAGACTTCACCGCCCATATATCCCGACTCTGCACTTAGCACGCCTTCAATAGGCTGAAAAGCTGCTTCAATACACCAAAAACATCCTCCGCCGAATACAGCTGTCTTCTCTTCTGCCCATACAGAAGCTAAGAATATTAAAAATATCATCGAGATCTTCTTCATCAGTTTCCCTTGTATTGAAAGATTATACTAAAGATATGTGTAGAGTCTGCAGAAAGTAAGAGACACCTCTGGGTCCAGAGATGTCTAAAAAAGAGGTCTTATTGTAGTTTGCCGTTTCCGTAATGCTTGAACAGATACTCGGTCACAAAAGCAGAGTCTTCATCGCTCATCGGTGCTTTGAAGGCTACAACCATTTTCTTGACCTTTCCGGCCCAGAAAGCTTTTGACTGAGGACCCTGATTGATAATATAACCAAAAGAGTGGCAAGTAAGACAGTGTGTCTGAACCGCATCAAAATGCTCACCCATCTTGATCTCATAAGGAATATACGGGACTTGGATATCTTCTTTGACTTCTTTCGCCGATAACGAAAGAAGGGTTAACATGATCGCTAAAACATACTTATACATTACACCACCTCGATTGTCACGGTATCAATACCATTATATTTATAACCACCATGATTCCATTGGATTTCTTCGGCCAAAGGCTGTTCTTCGCCTGCTTTGTTGATCGCTTTTGACATGATCTTCTGCTTACCATAGGCACTCGGATTAAAAGTATAACGGAACTCTCTAAAGGAGTAACGTCCGTTTTTCCCATCATCCAAAATAGCATTGTTCCAAGTTTTGCCATTATCCGTTGAGACAAGTACCTCACGAATACCCTTACCTTGATCAAAAGCTACGCCGCGAACCGTCAAGTGCGAGTTTAGGTAAACTTTTGTGTCATTTGTCGGGTAACCGATCATTGACTTGACATTCATCGTCGTAATCGGCTTAGTCTTCACTTTTTTGTGTGAACCTGGCTCTTCACATTCACAGTCGTTGTCAGGTATGCGATAAGCCACATCCATAAAGAAAAGTTTCTGATAATCTGTCGTCAGCGTCAGATTCGAAAGCATCTTGACCCAAGAATCAGAATAATATCCCGGGATAACAAGACGGACCGGATATCCGTTCAAATAAGGAAGTTCTTCTCCGTTCATCTCATAAGCGACGATGACATGGTCATCCAGCTCTTCGATGTGCATCTCACGGACAAAGTTCGGTGTCTCATAATAAGCCGCATTGTCCAGTCCGTTAAAACCTATCCAATGGGCACCCTTTTTGATACCGGCACGCTCTAGGACATCACGCAGACGTGCACCCTTCCATTTCGCATTTCCGACTGCACCGTTACCCCACTGTATTCCGCCCGCTATCGGTGAATAAGCAGAACGACCATTTCCGCCGCATTGAAGAACAGCCGTCACTTCTACAGGTTCAAACTCATGTTTAAGTTCATCAAGAGTAAAAGAAAGCTCTTTTTCAACTTCTCCGTTGACTTTCAGTCTGTATTCTTTAAGGTCGATATGCGTAGGTATTTCAGGCATATGCCAACGCACAAAGAACTGATCGTTCGGAGTGATTGCCTGGGCAAAAACGTTTCTTGGACTCTCTAAAAGCGGCGGCCGATCCGAATATGTGATCATCGGGCGCTTTTGAGGAAAGGCAACCTGAGAAAGCTTTTGGCCGTCTTTAGGCTGTGAAGCTGCTTCTAACGAGCTTCCTATCGCTGCAACACCGGCAACTGCCAGTGATTTTTTGAAAAAATCGCGTCTTTGCATAGTGAGACTTCCTTTGTAAGTTATTTTGAAATAATAACACACTAATCACCTTCAAAAAAATTAAATAAAAATGATATAATATTCAATAAAAGTTATTCTTAGTCTTGTAAGAGGTCAATTATGTTTTCTCTGCGCCAAATCGAGCTTTTTATCGCTGTCTCAAAATCACGTACGCTGATCGAAGTCGCCAATCAATATAAGATGAGCCAATCCGCGATTTCCATGGCCCTGAAAGAGCTTGAAAGCCATCTTGATGAAAAGCTGTTTGAGCGCATGGGAAAAAAACTCGTTCTTAACGAACGCGGACGTCTCTTTCTCAAAGAGGTCCAGCCGCTGTTCATAGAGCTCAAAAGCCTGCATCAGAAGTTCACCCAAAACCGTCTGCACGGGGAGATCAAGGTTGGAGCAAGCCTGACCACTGCACACTACATCATGCCTCAGCTGATGACAAGCTATATGGATAAACGCCCCGAAGTCTCTATCCATATGAAAATGGCAAACACCGAAGAGATCGTGACACTTATAGAGAACGGCGATATCGACCTGGGACTTATCGAAGGAAACATCCATTCCTCTGCGCTTATCCAAAACGTCATTGCCCCTGACGAACTGATCGTTGTGAGCTCTGACAAGGATCTGACTGAGGAATATTTTATAGATACTCTTGCGCAAAAGAAATGGATACTCAGGGAAAAAGGCTCAGGAACGCGTTCTGTCTTTTTAGAGCAGATCGAACCCATCGATAAAGAGCTGAACATTGTCTTGGAACTCGAACAGACAGAGGCGATCAAGAACTTTCTGCTTCTTGATCGCGACTATATCAGCTGTCTACCCCGTATCTCAGTACTTAAAGAGCTTCAGGCAAAAGAGCTTTTTCATGTGAAGATCAAAAGCTATCAATTTATGCGCGAGTTCTCTTTGATCTATAATAAAAAGCGTACACCCACCCTGCTGATGCAGGACTTTCAAGAGCATATTCTGGAGTTTATGAAAAAGGTCCCGACCTAAAGTCTTCCCTGCTTTACCTGTGAAAGGATAACCGCAAGTGTCACACCGTCGTTTTCCGTTCCATCCTCGATACAGGCTTCACATTTGTCTCCCACAGGCAATATATCCGAAGCCATCCACTCCTCGACGCTCTTGATATCATGTGTCTTTATAAACTCAGCCGCCTCGCCTATGGTAATATTGTTGCACGCGCACAAGATCTTGTCCGCTTTAAAAAGATGTGAATAGGGCATACTGGTTCCTGCTTTTTCTCGAATTATATCAAGTTTGCTATAATGCGCATAATATTAATACAGGTTTTTTAAATGACAGCAGCAATAATCGGACTGGGCTTAATGGGTGGATCTTTGGCCCTTGCCATCCAAAGACTTCCTATGATAAAAAATATCATAGGTTTTGATCACAACAAGGGTCATGAACAAGAGGCACTGTCTCTTAAGCTTGTCGACAAGATCGTTTCCTTCGATGCGATCAAAAAAGCCGATATCATCATCTTGGCTATTCCGGTTGATGGTATCATCGCCTGCTTGAAAGAGCTCGAAGGTGTTTCGCCGATGACCACCATCATTGACCTCGGTTCGACAAAAGAGAAGATCGTCAAATCCATCTCCCCGGCTTTGCGTAAAAACGTGGTTGCAGCCCATCCGATGACTGGAACGGAAAAGTTTGGACCGAGCGCAGCACTGGACGATCTCTACCGTGACAAGGTCGTTGTCTTATGCAATATGGAAGATTCGGGAGAACATCAACAAGAGACCGCCGTACGTCTCTTCTCGCAGATCCATATGCGCCTTGTCTATATGAAAGCCCATGAACATGATCTTCATGTCGCTTTCATCTCGCACATGCCGCACCTCATCTCCTACTCATTGGCCAATGCGGTGCTTAAGCATGAAGAGCATGAGAACATCCTTAACCTCGCTGCCGGTGGTTTTCGCTCAATGAGCCGCCTGGCAAAATCATCTCCGAGTATGTGGGGAGACATCTTCCGCCAGAACAAGACACATCTGCTCGATTCATTAAGTTATTTTGAGAATGAACTGGCACAGATGAAGAAATTAGTCCAAAAAGAAGAATGGGAAGCGTTGGATATGAAGATGAAAGATGCCAATACCCTTCATGACATCCTGACCTGAGGCCTAACTGGTATAGGCTTCTGCCGCTTGTGATTTGTTGTTTAGACTTGTAAACTCTCCAAGCGAACTGCTCACACTGCTGTTTGTAGAACTTGCTGCAACATTGACAAAAGCCCCTGAACCCGTTGCTTGAGCTATATACCCTTCTGCTCCCGGTTGAGATTTTTTCGTTGTCTGAGTCAGTGTCTCAACAGGTTTACTCTCGACTTCCTGTTTTTCTGCCTGGGGATCCGGTCTGCCAACTTGTATAGGCGACGGATAAGGTGATTGAAAAATATAGCTGGATATATTCATACTTTCCTCCTTGCTGGATTAATCATAACAAATCTCTAAGCAATATTTGCTTTTGTTTTACAATTAAATCCATCATAGACTCTTATCGTGCCTATTTTTGGTCTTTTTGCTGCAGCGTTGTCACGATCTTTTTCAGTCTTTTGTTATCGATCTGATGAGACTTGCCTTCATAAAGGTTCTCTGAGAGCTTTGTAACAAGCTGCTCTATCTCGGGGTCTGTATGCATATGACCCATCAGAAGCTGCAAGACCTCTTTTGACTCTTTTGCATGGACAACATGTTTTCTTTTCTCTTTGACAAACACTCTTTTCCATGGAATCATCGAAAATATCAGACCCAGTACAATCCCCCCGAAAAGTAAAAAGGCCCCTTGAACAAGACTCATAGCACAACCTTCTTTGCTTTGTTCATTTTCTTGGAGCTTTTCCTGCGGACGGGATACCTTCAGCTCTTCTTTGAGTGCCGGTGCCGAGTTGAGTACTTGTATCTCGATTGGCTGTGTCTTAATCGTCTTTAACGTGTCTGTACTCACATCCATATAGCGTATCTCAAACGAAGGGATAGTAAAATCCCTCTCTGCGACCAGAGCCAGCTTCTGTGAAAAATCGCCGAAGTACTTCCCGTCACGAAGATAATGGGTCTTCTTCGGCTCTTCCTTAAACGCCTGGGCACCGTCAACATGTATCTCAAAAGCAGGCAGATCTTCTATATTTGCAGCTCCTTTGACGCGGATATCGACATTAACGGCCTCACCTGCATTGACCTCTGTCTTGTCAACGCTTGTTTCTATCTCCAGTTTACCCACCAGACTGACACCCGCAGGAAGTTCTTTGACCTCAAGCTCGATCTCATTTGAGAATACGGAGTGAGTCTTCGCCGTAGCCAGCCACATTCCCCAGTTGTCTCTGGACTGGTTACGGACCTTGACATCCCAGCGCAAGGGGCCCAGTGTCAGTTTACCGCTTTGCTGTGCAGCCAGGGCATAGATGTTATTTCGCTTTGCGTATTCCTCTTCCAACAGAGGAGTTCCCTTCTGCTCGCTTTTCACCCAGATGTTCTTGCTTTCGGGCAGGGATATCGATTCGGCTAAGACATCAATACCCTGACGCGCTTTTAATGCGACCTTCATCTCAAAAGGCTCACCTACATACACAGATCTCTTCTGCGTCTTGAGCTCGACGGTAAAAGGGGCATTCTTAGTGATCGCCACCTTGGATACAGTGATGTTTATAGGTTCTGTTCGTTGTGTTTCGCCGTTGATCGTCACCGGAATCGATTCGATAATGCAGCTTTTTTGCGGCATTATCTCATAAGTCAAAGCGATCTCCTGTGTACGCTTTCCATTGCTTAAAATATCTTTTGAACGCTGACTCTGCCCTTCGATCTGGTATCCGCACAGTTCGTCAAAGGGGGGAAGTACGATATTCCCTCCCCCTTGAATGCTTAACGTGACATATACCCTTTCACCTCGGGTGATCTGCGTCTTATCGACACTGACTTTCAACTCTGCCATCAGGGGCAAGGCCATTAAAAACAATAAGATCATACTACCAAGGTTTTTCATTTTCATCCTCTTTATGTTCAAAGTCTTCCATCTTGTATAAATGCCCTTTTTGTGAGCTCTTGATCACGTTTAGCCATTTCTTCGCCTCCAAGTCACTCATGTTCTGCATAGTGACCGGGACCTCTTCTTTTTCACTCGCCTCTTTTTCCTCAGCAGCTTTGCTTTGTTCTTGTTTCTTCTCATCCGATTTTTGCTCAGCCGTACCGTTTTTTTCCTGTTCTTTCATTTTTTCTTCAGAGTTTTCTGTTTTTTCTTCACTCTCTTCTTTTTCTGACTTTTGCTGCGACTGCTGCTCCTTGTCTTTTTGTGAAGCCTCTTTGTCTTGCTGTTGATCTTCCTGATCCTTCTCTTGCGATCCATCCTTGGACTTAGAGTCTTGTGAGTTGTTTTCCTGGTTCTTCTC
>JBFEYG010000064.1:0-11149 GCA_041562275.1 Sulfurimonadaceae bacterium
GTCGGGTCGATCTTCGGTATCTATGAAAATGATTTTACCGGAAAGAACATGGTGGCCGCTTGTTATGTTGTCTATGGACCGCGTGTTGAGCTTGTCTTCGCCTATGAAGGGCAAGTCAGACTGTACCTTCTTCAAGCAGGTGAGTTTGAGTTTGTCAAAGAGATTCACCTCAAAGAAAAAGGGAACCTTAATGCTCCTGGCGGGACGCAACAAAACTGGGAACCGTATCATAAAGCAATGGTCGACGGTCTTTTTCAAGAAGGCTATAGGCTACGCTATTCTGGCGGAATGGTCCCCGACTTACATCAGATCCTCTTAAAAGGCGGAGGACTTTTCTCTTACCCGGGCACATCTGACAAACCTGATGGAAAATTGCGTCAGGTCTTTGAAGTCTTTCCTTTTGCAATGATCTTTGAGTTCGCCGGCGGCGGGGCAATAGATGGAAAGACAAGAGTACTGGATCAGGTGCCTGGGCATGTTCATGGCACAAGTCCATGCTTTTTTGGATCAAACTATGAGATAGAAAGAGTTAAAACAATATATGCAGGAGTCTAATCCGTTTGAAGAGCGCTTAAGCGGTATGATCGCGAAAGTGCAACAGTGTCAAAAAGACAAAGACCTTGACTCTTGCATGAAATGCGACATGCTAATTGGATGTGATCTCCGAAAAGAGTATGTGCAGACCACCTATGAAAGCATGTCTAAAGGTGAGATCGGCGGGTTTGAATTCTAGAAACAGGACAACAAAAAAGATGACGCAAACAAAAACAATCAAATTTCAGCACATGAGGTACTAACACATGAAAAAAAATAAAAACTATATCACGACGCCGATCTATTACGTTAATGGTGTGGCCCACATTGGACACGCCTATACCACCTTCATTGCTGATTCGGTTGCGCGACATTCCAGACTTAAAGGTATCGATACATTTTTTCTTACCGGAACAGATGAACACGGACAAAAGATAGAAGAGTCAGCTAAAAGCTTCAACAAACCGACACAAGAGTTTGCTGATGAGATATCCAAGACATTCAAAGACCTTTGGGATGAGTTCGGGATCTCTTATGACTATTTTATCCGTACGACAGATGAAGACCATAAGATTGGCGTCCAGAAAGCTTTTTCGAAGATGTACGAGAACGGTGACATCTACAAAGGAAACTATGAAGGGCATTACTGTATCTCATGTGAGACTTTCTTTCCTGAGACACAACTCATCGACGGCGAGTTTTGTCCGGACTGCGGAAAACCGACAAACGTTGTCAAAGAAGAGAGTTATTTCTTCAAATTATCCGCGTATGAGGACAGGCTTCTTAAATATTATGAGGAACATACTGATTTTATCCTGCCAAAGTCACGCAGAAACGAAGTCATCAACTTTGTCAAAGGCGGCTTACACGATCTTTCTATTACACGAACGACCTTCAGCTGGGGTGTCAAACTTCCAAAAGAACTTGATGACGGAAAGCACGTTATGTATGTATGGCTAGACGCGCTTCTTAACTACATCACCGCGCTTGGGTACGGCAAGGACGAAAAAAACATGGATTTCTGGCCTGCGAATATCCATATGGTAGGTAAAGATATTTTACGTTTTCATGCTATCTATTGGCCTGCTTTTCTTATGAGTCTTGGTCTTCCGCTGCCTAAGCACATCGGTGCACACGGCTGGTGGACTAGAGATGGGGAGAAGATGTCAAAGTCAAAAGGCAATGTTGTCTTGCCAAAAGAGGTCGCTGATGCTTACGGCCTTGAAAACTTGCGCTACTTCATGTTAAGAGAAGTCCCTTTTGGACAAGATGGCGACTTCTCTCAGCGCGCGTTCATTGATAGGATCAATTCTGACTTGAGTAATGATCTGGGCAATCTGCTCAACCGTATTATCGGCATGAGCGGAAAATATTCAGATTTTCATATTGATTCTAAAGATGTTGAACGACTGCATGCCAAAGAGCTTTCAGAGATGAATGCTGTCCTCGATAATCTAGAGAAGTTTTTAGATGAACTTCAAACGCATCGCTATCTGGAAGAGTTGTGGAAACTCTTTTCTATCGGAAACAAAGCGATTGAAGAGCACGCGCCTTGGGTCAAGATGAAAGAAGACAAAAAAGATGAGGCTTTGGCGACCGTTGCGTTGATCGCCAATATATTGGCCAAGGCTTCTGTGATGCTCAACTGTATCATGCCAGATACGACCAAAACAATTTCCGAGGCTCTTGGCTTTGAGATCAATACAGAGGCATATACCTCATTGATCCTGGGAAAAAACCTGCTTAAGCCTTTTGTCATCTCACAAGTACCGCCTCTTTTTCCTCGTGTTGAAGAACCCTTGATGGAACAGGCACCTGCTGCAGAACCTGAGCCTAAAGTCCAAGAGGCCAAAAAATCTGAAGAGAAGAGTGAATCAAAGGAAGAGGACAACCTTATCACTATAGATCAGTTTTTTGAGACTTCACTTAAGATAGGCACTATTATTGAAGCCGAAGAAGTACCAAAAAGCAAAAAACTTCTTAAGCTCCAAGTCGATGTCGGTGAAGACAGACCACGCCAGGTAGTAGCCGGGATAAAAGAGTTCTATTCAGCTGATTCACTTCTAAACACTCAGGTCTGTGTGGTAGCCAACCTAAAACCGGCGAAACTGATGGGAATGCTTTCTGAAGGCATGCTGCTAGCGGCAAAAGATGAAAACGGTCTCAGCCTTATGCGTCCTGAAAATCCGCGCAAGGCCGGCAGCTCAGTAGGATGAATCTACAAAACCTAACCGCATTAGTCGAGGGAAACCTGACTAATTCTCCCAGCATCACTGCTTTTGAAGATGTAAGTTTTGATGCATCCAGGGTTAAACGCGGTGATCTCTTTATCGCTTTAAAACATGAAGACATAGAACTTGCGGTACTTAACGGTGCTTACGGCATTGTCTTTGACAGACCTACCCAGATAACAGACCAGGAGATCGCATGGATCAAGGTCTCCTCTATTGATAACGCTCTACTTCGTCTATTGCGCTTTCATATCATGGAAAAAACACCCCATGTCTTTTACTGCGATCAGATATCATTAAAACTGGCCTCACAGATAACGACGTCCAATAATCTTCTTGTCTTATCCAAATCTTTGCGTGAACACATCCAAGACCTGTGGCGCATTGAAGAAGGCCAATATGTTCTCTTTACCGACAAACGTATTGATGCGCAGCTTTTTATTGATGCAAAACCCATCAGTGAAGTACATAACTCTCAACTTACGATTGTCGAGCAGACACTCTTTGAGACCTCTTTTATCTATGATGATACCTATTATGAGAGACAACTTCTTTCGCCTTTTTTCATGCCTTACCTTGAGTCCGTACTCCAGTTTTTCAAGCAGAACAATATTAAATACCAATTGCGCAACTTCACCCCTATCGATCATTTTAAGCCGGTCTTCACAAACCTGCGTTTTCAGATCAAAGAATTTGGCAAAAGCGACAAGGTCCTGATCTTCGAACCAGACTTCGATCTCGTACGTGCTCAGATCAAATTTCTTAAACAAGAGGCCAACTGGGCCAACATCATCTTTCTTATCCCTGCGGATAAATCAAAAGAACTGCAAGAGAACGATAATGTCTTTGCTTATGAGTCGCTTTGGGACCTGATGCAATTACTAAAAGATAAAAAATACCATTTTGCACTTATCGCAGGACAAAGTTCCGAGATATTGGAATCAAATGTCTTTGATCTCAAGGTGCAGCAGCCAAGCCTGTTTTAAAAGGATATTCATGAAACGCAGAGATTTTATTGCAACAGGGGCTGCACTTACTGCAGGGTCAATTTTTACCGCCTGCAATGACAGCAACAGACAAGCCATTGACTATTCAAAAATCAGAGATAAAGACAAAAGTCATGATGGCTCTTTTAACGTCAATAAGGCCAAAAAGGTGAAACTCAAACTTGCCACCTCCTGGCCGGCACATTTTCCGATCATGGGAACGGGGGTAGAAAGCTTTGTCGAACGTGTACATCAGGCAAGCGGTGGATCAATAGAAATAAAGCTATACCCGAAAAACACGCTTATACCGGCTTTGGCTGTCTTTGATGCTGCCAGTAGCGGAGAGATAGACATCTTTCATTCGGGTCCTTATTACTGGAAAGGCAAGAACTCTGCATTTTCGCTTTTCAGCGGGATGCCATTTGGGATGACAGCTGAGGAGATAAACGCATGGATGCACTACGGCGGTGGGTATGAACTGTGGAGAGAGATGTATGGGCGATACAATCTTTACCCTTTTCTTGGCGGTAACACTAATATCCAGATGGGTGGCTGGTTTAGAAAAGAGATCAATGCCCTTGAAGATCTCAAGGGACTCAAGATGCGTGTCCCCGGTCTGGGAGGCGAAGTGTTCTCTACTTTAGGCGTCAATCCAATCCTGCTTCCTGCGGGAGAGATCTACACTGCACTGGAACGCGGTATCATTGATGCCAGCGAATGGGTCGGTCCGGCTTTGGATATGAAGATGGGGTTTTACAAGGTGGCTCCGTTTTATTATTCCGGCTGGCATGAACCCGGAAGTATTTTAGAGATGACGTTTAACAAACAAAGCTGGGGCAGACTTTCGAATGAACATAAAGCAATCATCGAAATGGCATCCGAAGAGATGAATTCCAAGATGGCGTATGACTTCCATACCCAAAATGCTTTAGCCTTAAAACAATTGCAAAGCCTTGGTGTCAGACTGAGGTCTTTCCCTGAAGATGTCATCAAGGCAGCCAAGACCGGTCTGCAACAAGTCATCTCGTCTGAAAACAGTAAAAACCCTGACTTCAAGAAAGTTTATGAAAGCGCATCACTCTTTTTGGAGACTTCGAAATCCTACACGGACGTATCATTAAAGAAATATCTAAACATACGTTAACTATAATTAATTATTATAGTGCTACAAATCTTAGACAAGGTGTTTGGATGGCTAATAAACTGACGGAACTAACAGACAGGGTCTTAAAAGAAGTCATTAAAAATGAGGTCATCTTACCATCGACCTATAAAGAACACTTTGAAAATCATGCACGTGAAATGCAGATCGACCTTGATTATGAAAACATCGTAAACGAGGAAACGCAGAGACGTCTTAATGAAGCGAACGAACTGACAGAAAAGACCTATTGCAACCTTGATACCTTACAAAAGACCACCCAAGACGCGCAAGATGCCATACGTAATAAGGATATGGATAGACTTGCTCTTATCACGGAGGAGATATACGATCTCAAAAGTGCCTTGGGTGACTTAACAGCACAACTGCATACCGACACGCTAACTAACGCCCGCAATAGAAAATGGCTTATGAAGAATGTTTTATCCGATGGAGATTTTATTTCAAACGGCATACTTGCCTTCATTGACCTGGATAAGTTCAAACCTATTAACGATAAATATGGTCATGTTATCGGGGACAAGGTCCTTCAATATTTGGTGGGATTTTTAAAATCGAATCTTAAAGGCATGGATATCATTCGTTACGCGGGCGATGAATTTATAGTGATATCTCAAAATGAACATATGGAAGAGTGTTATTTAAGACTTAAGCAACTTCAAGAGGAACTCTTGAGCAAGAAACTGAAAGCAGCAAACGGTGAACTTCTGTATCTTTCATTTTCATTTGGAATGGCCCGATTTGAGGCCGGTTCCAACTTCAGAGACGCTTTGGAGATCGCTAACTCCTTGATGCACGAGAACAAAAAGAATAAAAAAGCTTCATAATATCCTTGAATAGTTTAAACTTTTATGTGCTAAGACTTAGAAGCGAAGCGGAAACCGTTAAAATAGAATAATGATCAAGATATAGATCTTGATACAGACTGCTGATGATTAGACTTTTATATGCCAAGGTTCAAAACGTACGCCAAAAGGATTGTCTTGAGGATAACGTATTGATATATACCCCAGTTTTTGCAAAGACTTATACTCTTGCGTCTGTGCAAAGCTTGAGGTGAAGTTTTTATAACCAAGACCTACCTTCCCTACATCAAAATCGCTTATACCATGAAAAGAGTAACCAGGAGGCGCAAGCGAGTGTGCGGCTTCAGAAAAGTCACCCTTTGTCTTATGTGCCTTATAGATGAAGAGATCCAATTGCTTGACAACGGAACGTACGCCTGAGGTCAACACAATTGAAGGCCCTACTTCTCTTCTTAATCTTTCATAGAGTTCTTGAGGCTCACCCTTGTATAGATAATGGCCTGTGCGAGGGATCTTTTGGGTCGTGTTTTTCTTTATAGTGTCACTGAGGCTATAGGTGACCTTTTTCCCATAGAAACCATAGTCGGATGCTTCAGTATAAAATATCTTTTCAATGTAGTCCAACTCTTCTTTGCTAAAGGCGCCTATCTTTGGATGGTTCTTGGAGATTTGCAGCAATTCATCAAAGCTCAAAAGATTGAAGTTTCCATAACCCACGAGCTTTTGAGTCTGCTTCAGTTTCAAAGAGATGGATTGGAGTAAGAGCTTTTCATTACGAGCAGCAATAATAGGATTTTTGTGCAAGAACTCTTTAGCAAAACCCTCACATTGATTGCGATCAAGAGAAAGCTGATCTTGTATATAGAGGTCCAGGTTTGTCTCCGGCATAGCCATCAACATGGGAGCTGAGCCAACAAGAACAGAAGAAGTACTTAATTTGAAAAAATCTCTACGATTCACGGATTATCCTGCTACAATTTCACGAATTATATCATAACTCTATGCGGGCATAGATATTGCTACATAAATATTGCAGATAATTATAATACAACTAAATGAGATTTTATGAGATTCTTTATACTTTTTTTTCTATATGCAGACCTTTTCGCTTCTCTTCATCATTTGCAGATACTTGACAAACAGACACTGCTTCCTATCAAAAATGCGATCGCAAGTAATCAGACCTGCTCAGTTTTAAGCGATGAAAACGGGCAAGTCTCTGTTGACAGTTTGGACAAAAACATTTATGTCAAAGCATATGGATACAAGCAGCAAAGTATAGAACCCTCCGCAAGAACTGTTTTCATGGAACCCTTTACACCAAAAGCTCTTTATGTATCATTTTGGGCTGCAGGTTCAAGTAAATACATGAATCGTATATTTGATCTGGCGAAAAGCACAGAGATAAATGCAGTTATCCTGGACATAAAAAACGAGTACGGTAAGCTTATCTATAAAACCGACGTTCCATTGGCAAAAGAGATAAATGCCCACAATGAACGCACAATCCATGACATTAAAGCATTTATTAAAAAACTGAAAGCACACAACTTGTATGTCATTGGCAGAGTTGTCGTTTTCAAAGACGAGACACTGGCGACAAAAAGAGAGGTATTTGCATTAAAAGACGTCAACGGTACGATCTGGAGAAACAATGAAAAACTTGCCTGGGTCGATCCTTTTGAGACGCAAGTGCATGATTATGTTTCTCAGATAGCTGCTGATGCTGCCTCTAAAGGTTTCGATGAGATCAATTTTGATTATGTCCGCTTCCCTCTGAGAAAGGACCTAGTCTATCAAAAAAAGCTTAATCAAACAAACCGTGTACAGGCGATATCGACCTTCCTCACAACGGCCAACAAAGCCCTCAAACCTTACAATGTCTACACTTCAGTTGACACCTACGGATATGTATGCTGGAACGACAATGATACCAATATTGGCCACACCATAGATAGTCTGTCCAAACATGCCGATTATATTGCACCTATGCTCTATCCTTCTGGTTTTGGTGTGGGTATACTGGGATACAAAAACCCCACTGACCATCCTTATGAGATCATCAACGCGAGCATACACGAAGCGCTTACGAAGTCAAATATTACTCCTTCGCGCTTCAGACCATGGCTGCAGTCATTTAAGGACTATGGGTTTGACAGAAAGTTTTTTCGATCAAAAGAGGTCTCGGCACAGATCAAAGGAGCAGAACATGCTGCCTGCAGCGGCTGGATGCTTTGGAACCCTTCCAGCCGTTTCAGTTCCAAAGGCTTGCAAGACGTCCGCCTCCCCTATCCTGTCCTGCCCGCATTCGATACCATTGAAAAGCAGACCTACTGCTTTAGGAAAGAAGATACAAGACTTATCGAGTAAGCATTTTAAAACTTAGCTCTTTGATCTGTCTTTGTACCTCTTTGTAATCGGGTATATACGTCTGCACCAATGTGTAAAAAGCCTTGGAGTGGTTCATCTCGCGCAGGTGTGCAAGTTCATGCACAACAATATAATCGATCATCTCTTCACTTAGCTTCATGACATAAGGATTGATTGTTATGATTCCCTTCGAACTGCAAGAACCCCATCGACTTTTTGTGCACCTAAAGCGCAGATCCTGGACTTCCAGACCCATCTTCTTTTGCCAGAACTCAAGACGCGCAGGGATGTGTGCCTTTGCCGCGCTTTTGTAGAGATCATCACTCTGTTTCTTTGCTCTGCAAGGGTCCAAATATATTTTTCTATCATTTATATGAAGAGGCTTTTTATGGTGGCAGATCGTATAAGACCGGGCCAAATAATAGAGTTTACTTCCTTCACAGAAGGGTTCTTGTATCTTAATATGCTGATCCAGTATCCAATCCTTTGATTCGAGAATAAAGTCACGGCACCTTTTTGCAGAGACCCTGTTCGTACTCAAAGTGATCACATGTTTGTTATGGACGCGCAATATCATTCGCTTCATATTCTTGCGCTTGGTATGCTTGATAGCAAACTCAACACCGTCAAGAACTATATTCTCAAGTGGCGCAGGACGGAAAAGAGTCTTAAGCATAAGCTATAGGATCCTTCTCACCGGCTTTTTCAAACCCTTTCAAGCGCAAACGGCAACTATCACAAACACCGCAAGCCTTTTCTTCACTTTGGTAACAGCTCCAGGTCAGTTCAAGCGGCACATCTCTCTTGAGAGCTTCTTGTACGATCTGAGATTTTTGAAGATGAACAAGCGGCATCTTGATCTCTAGTACCGTCTCATCCTTGGTCCCTAGATTGATACTGCGTTGCATCGAGTTTATGTAGGACTCCCGGCAGTCAGGATAACCGCTGCTGTCCTCCTCTACGACACCTATACTCAGGACTTCGGCCCCTTCTTTTTCAGCGATCGCTGTGGCAATGCTGATAAAGATCCCATTTCTAAAAGGCACATAAGTGACAGGAACTCCCTCTTCTATTCCTGATGTCGGAACCTCAATACTTCTGTCCGTCAAAGCCGATGCCCCGATTGAGCTGAAAAAGTCAAGGTTGACTACATAAGGATCCTTTACCTCAAGATGTCCACAAATATTATAAAAAGCTTCCAGCTCTTTAGTCTGTGTGCGCTGTTCGTAATTAAAATGCAGCCCAATGATTTCATAACCCTCATCTCTCATCATATATGCGGCCAAGGTAGAGTCCATGCCTCCGCTCATTATGCATACCGCCTTCTTCATATGTTCTCCTGTGATAGTTCTTTTAGTATTGCGTCCGCGACACGAAAGGCATTGGCATAGATCGTCCACGTAAAAGGCACACTTCCGCCTGTAGGCATAAAGCTGCCATCGCTAACATAAAGGTTTTTGACCTCATGCGCGCGACAATCTCTGTTAAGCACAGACTCTTTCGGGTCATCTCCGAAGCGGCATCCGCCAGCTTGCAGGTTTTGCGGAGGTGCACCGGAGATAGATGAGCTGACTTCTCTTGCACCCATCCTTCTTAAAACCGCCTCTGCCTTGCTTGCCAAGACCTGACCGATACGAAGATCATGTTCATGATAGCCGATACGAAGCTTGGCAACGGGCATTCCCCATTTGTCTTTAACATTTTCGTCCAGACTCACAAAACACTCATCCGTCGGCGTCCAATCGCAAAACACCTCAAAAGTAAAGACCCGTCTCTCTTTGAAATGATGGAGCAGACGCTTCTTTAATGCATCTCCCCATACCAGTTCACCATCATACATAGCGCGTTTTGCACGCGAAACGGCATTAGGATGTTCAAATAGAAAGTCGATCGTACCACCCTTCTCTTTACCTTCTGTTTGAGCTTCACTAAGTTCATACCAATCTTGCAAAGAACGGTTGACAAAGGGGCCTACTGTTCTTAGTTTTTGCACATCGTCGATGCTTAAGTCTTCAAAGTAAAACTTTCCGCTGCCCACGCCGCCTGCAGAGAAGATCATGTTTTTACCCACTTGATCAGCGTTGTTAGCCAGACCCTTTGGGAAGTCTTTATTAGCTGAGTTTAATAGCAGCCTTGAAGTCTCGATAGCCTGAGCCGCAACGACAAACACTCTTGCTTCAGCCTGATGGACCTCACCGCCCTCATCGACATATTCGGCTGAGACGACCTTGTCATCCTTGCTGTTCAACCGGCGGACGAAAGACTTGGGCTTTATTACGCAGTTTTCCGTTTTCAAGGCTTTATGCAGGAGCGCTTCTCGTGAGCTTCCTTTTGCTCCGCTTGAACAGCCATAGCTCCCGCAATACCCAGCATATTCACATCCCTTACGATCACCTACCGCATACGGCAAAACAGCCCTTGGCGTTGGGATAGACATAAGTGCAAGCTTCTTGCATGCCTGATCAAACCATGAGGAGATCTCATGCTCATACGTTGGAGGATAGGGGAATTCCTTAGTTGAACGCGGCTCTAAAAAAGGGTGCTCGACAACACGGCCCGAGACACCGACAAGAGACTCTACCTTCGCGTAGTAAGGCTCCAGCTCCTCATAAGATATAGGCCAGTCAACGATATTTGAGCCCTCGATCTGTTTAAACTCGCTATTTAATCTGAAATCAATGGGCTTCATCCTGTGAAAATAGCCACTCATAAAGTTCGATGAGCCGCCAACGATGTTGCCGTTCCAAAAATCCCATCCAGATTGAGATGTTGGCGTAGCAATCCATTTTCCCTCTTGAAAGTCTTCTATAACATGCTGTTCCTCATTGAGTTTGGGTGTAAAAGTAGATCGTCTGCAAACACCTATCTCGTCTTTGAAAAACTCCTCTTTCTCATACCAAGGCCCTTTTTCCAAGATGAGCACCTTGTATCCGGCCTGAGAAAGCTCATAAGCAACAGGCCCGGCTCCCGCGCCGCTTCCTACGATGCAAACATCATACTGCATAGCTGATCTCTTTTTTACTCACCGGCTGAGGGAACCCGGGATTATGCTCAAGCCAC
>JBFEYG010000065.1:0-11144 GCA_041562275.1 Sulfurimonadaceae bacterium
AAGATCACCTCAAAGACAAAAGCGATCATTGTCGTTGACATCTTCGGGCAGGTCTATGACGTTGATGCCGTCAATGCCTTGGCTGCCAAACACGGTCTCATCGTCATCGAAGATGCAGCTCAGGCCCCGGGAGCGATGTACAAAGAAAAATATGCCGGCACCCTTGGCGATATCGGGATCTTTTCACTTAACTACCACAAGCACATCCACTCCGGCGAAGGCGGTGTGATCGTTACAGATGATGATGTTCTGGCAGACAGATTGCGTCTGATACGAAATCACGCCGAAGCTGTTTTATCAGCCCGAGGCATCAATGACAGAGATGAGCTCGTCAATATGGTAGGCTTTAACTACAGGATGACGGAGATCGAAGCGGCAATCGCGAACGAACAGCTCAAAAAGCTCCCGGCTCTTTTGGAAGCACGTCTGCAAAACACCGCCTATCTGAACGAAAGACTTGCCTCCATACCCTGTATCAGACCGACGCAGATGCGTCCGGACAGCAAACACGTCTTTTATGTCCATGTCCTGCAGTTTGATGCGGATATCGCCGGGATGCACCGCAATACCTTTATCGATGCAGTCAAGGCTGAACTGCCCCCGACCCTTTTGCGGGAAGAGTCACAGGTTCTGCTCAGCTACGGCTATGTCAGACCTCTCTACCTGCAGCCTTTGTATCAGGAGCGTATCGGTTTTGGAAAAGAAGGCTTTCCTTTTAACCAAAGCAGTGTCAGCTATGAAAAAGGTCTTTGTCCGGTAACCGAAAAGATGCATTACGATCTTCTGGTAAGCCACGAGTTCATGCGACCGGGTATGTCCAAAAACGATATGGATGATGTCGTATCTGCTTTTGAGAAGGTCTGGATAAACAGAGGTGAACTTGTATGAAGAACCTGCCTGTTTTAAAAGGTAAGAACATCTACCTAAGAGCCCTTTCGCTGAAGGATGCGAAAGGAAACTATCCCCACTGGCTCAACGATCCCGAGGTCACAAAGTACAACTCCCACGGAGAGACCTGCTACACCCAGAAGATGGCAGAAGAGTACATCGCTATGGTAGCCGAATCTGACAGCTATCACGTCTTTGCCATCATACAAAACGAGACAGACACACATATCGGAAACATCTCCCTGCAGGCACTTGACTCAAAGGCCAGAAATGCAGAGTTTGCCATCTTGATAGGAGAGTCTTCCGTTTATGCACAAGGCATAGGCGAAGAAGCAGGAAGACTTCTGCTCACTTACGGTTTTTCCGGACTGAAACTTCACCGTATCTACTGCGGGACCTCATCTGAGAACATAGGCATGCAAAAACTGGCATTGAAACTGGGGATGAAACAAGAGGGAATTCGTCGGGATGCCCTTACAAAAAACGGAAAATTTGCCGATATAATCGAATATGGAATACTCGAAGACGAATACAAGGAGACCCTATGACTAAAAAAATAGAAAATATACCCGTGGGTCATGATGAAAACTACGGAAAGCCTTTATACAAAGACCATTTGAGATATTGTACGCGTTGCTGTATGCCAAGCTCAAACGAAGGAATGCAGTTTGATGAACTCGGGGTCTGTCTGGCCTGCCGCGCCCAAGAACAGAAGATGCGCATCAACTGGAAAGAAAGCGAAAAACAGCTTCGCAAGATCTTTGAAGAGTACAAAGAAAAAGCCGATGACAATTATGACTGTATCGTCCCGATCTCGGGGGGAAAAGACTCTGTCTTTCAACTTCACGTACTGACAAAAGTCTACGGTATGAAGCCTCTGGCCGTTACCTTCAACCACAACTGGTACTCTGAGACGGGCAAGTTCAACCTCGAAAATGCCCTTGAAAAACTCGAGGTCGACCATATCATGTTCACGCCGAACAAAGCCTTGGTCAAGAAACTCTTTGTCAAGTCTTTTTACAAGATCGGTGACTCCTGCTGGCACTGCCATGCCGGTATCGGTGCCTTTCCTTTGCAGATCGCCGTCAAGTTCAATATCCCTCTTTTGATCTGGGGAGAGTCCGTGTGCGAGTCAAGTGGAAGAGCCGATTTCAAAGAGCATGTGACGAAATTCGACCGAGACTACTTCACCAAAGTCTCCGCCAAACTCTATCCTGAGCAAATGATCGATGATGAGATCACACGCAAAGACCTTAAGCCTTTCGAGCTGCCTTCGTATGAAGAAGTAGAAAAGCTTGGTCTTGTCGGTCTGCATCTTGGCGACTATCTTTTCTGGGACGATGAGAGACAGATGGAGTTCATCAAAAAAGAGTACGGGTGGAAAGAAGAACGCCGTCCGGGCCACTACAAGGGCTTCAAAGGAAACGAATGCAAGTTCGAGACTATGCATGACCATATGAAGTTTGTCAAACGCGGATTCGGACGCGGTACCGATCAGGCAAGTGCTGATGTACGTGCCGGCCTTCTGACTCGGGAAGAAGGCTTTGAAATCGCTAAAAAATATGACCAGCAGCGCCCTGCCTACCTGGATGAGTTCCTGGATATGGCCAATATCAGCGAAGAAGAATACACAAATACGCTAAAAGCGATGCGCCAGGGCAAGTTCAGGGAGCATGAGTGAACGAACTCTACACCCTTACTGCCAGTGAGTTGCGAGAAAGACTTCTTTCACGCGAGATTGAGCCAAAAGACATTATCACCTCTCTTCTCAAACGTATCCAAGAGGTAGACCCCGATATAAAGGCTTGGGAGTTTCTTGATAAGAAAGTGATAGAAGCCCAACTCACAAAGATCTCTGATCTCGACATTCAAAAAAGTCCGCTATTCGGTATTCCTGTTGGCGTTAAGGACATCTACAACACCTTTGATATGCCGACACAGATGGGCTCGCCGATCTGGAAGGACTTCACCCCTGGAAATGATGCCAGAATGGTGCACTACCTTCGCCGACAGGGTGCCATTATGCTTGGCAAGACCGTGACGGCGGAGTTTGCCGTTCATTATCAGGATGTCACGCGCAATCCTCACGACTTGGAGCGAAGTCCGGGTACCTCTTCCAGCGGTTCGGCCGCTGCCGTTGCCAGCGGTATGGTTCCTATTGCTCTGGGCTCTCAGACAGCGGGTTCTATAGGCCGTCCGGCATCGTACTGCGGGGTCTACGGTTTCAAGCCCTCTTTTGGTGTGCTTCCGCGTATCGGAGTACTGAAGACGACAGACTCTTTGGACACTCTCGGCTTTTTTGCACGAAGCATCGATGACCTTGCACTGGCTTTTGAAGCCTCCCGCGTCAGAGGGGAGAACTACGAATATGTTCATCAGTATATCGATAACTACAAAAGCAATCCGGATAGAAAATACAGAGTTGCCATAGTCCGCCATCCGAAATATGATATTGCTTCCCAAACGGCTCAAAAAGCGTTCAGCCAGTGGACAGACCGGCTTCATGACAAGCAGATAGAACTTGTCTACACCGAGCTTCCTGAATTTATCAACGAGATCTATGATCTGCACCAACTCATCTATGACAAGGCACTCGCCTACTACTTCAAGGATGAATACGCTGCGCACACTTTGATGAGTCCTGTCTTTTATGAAATTATTCAAAAAGGGCAGCAGATTTCCACAGAGACTTACACCCATGCCCTGCAAAGACAACATGAGCTCACAAAAATGTTCAATCAATGGATGCAGACTTATGACATCATCCTTACTCTCGGAGCGGCAGACGAAGCACCTGTAGGTCTCACAACGCCTGATACACCCGATTCAAATCTGATTTGGACTTTTTTAGGTCTTCCCAGTATAATGATGCCAGTATTGAAGGGCGAGAATGATCTGCCCATAGGTGCACTTGCCATCGCTAACAAATATCAAGATCCTCTATTATTAGAGTTTGTTCAACAACTAAAATCATCTTCTTATATTGAAGATGCCAAGATCACAACGCCATCGAAGGAAAACAATGAGTGATACCAATCAACAAAACCCTCTTTTAAACAAAAACCTGCATGCCTTGCTGCAAATCAATCCACAACTTGCGAATAAGATCCTCGCTATTAAAGGGAACAGCAGGTTTGAGGTCTTTCAAGGCAAAGACCCTATCGACATCAATCTTCTTGATGTTGAAAAAGAAGCGTTTATGTATGCTTATCCCGTTGCTGATATCGTTGCTCTTTCCGATGAACTTACAGAACGCAACAATCTTCCTTACCGCTATCTTTTCGGGATAGGGAATACTGTCGCTTTGCAGATGATTCTTAAGGAACCATTACTTGAATCGCTTATTGTAATCGAGCCGAATCATGAACTCTATTATATTGCCTTCCACTTTGCAGATTTTTCCGAAGCTATCTTGAGCAAAAAACTCATTCTGGAAGACCTGGAAACAGCTTCTTTTGCTAAGATCTCTAAAATAATACATAAGACTCAGGCGCAATATTACGTCAAACTTTTTACCCTGGAAACAATTTCAAACTACTATCTCCATTACTATCCTGAAGAGATCAGACATATTAATAACATCTTTCTTGAATCATTCAAGTCAATCGCCCTTGGATATGGAAATGATGCTACAGACACGCTAATGGGAATTGAACATCACATCCAAAACCTTCCGCGTATGATCGAAGGTCCCATGACCGGTTCTTTGCTGGAAGCACCTAAACAAAAGACTGCTATCGTCGTCTCTACCGGACCGAGTCTGACCAAACAAATCCCTTTGCTTAAAAAGATAAAGGACTACGTGACAATCATCAGCGTAGATGCTTCCTTTCCGATTTTAGAAAAGCACGGTATCAAACCGGACTTTGTCACCGTACTTGAACGTATTCCTGAGACAGGGAATTTCTTTAAAAACAATGCCAAAGAGTTTCAAGACGGAGTTAATTTTGTTCTTGTCTCTATTGCACACCAAGACGTGATCAATGCGATTCGCGGAGGGACACTTCTTTTACAGATGCGTCCTCACGGTTATACGAAATTTTTTGGACTTGACAGCCACGGCTACCTCGGGGTGGGGATGAGTGCAGCCAATCTTGCGCATGAGCTAGCAATAGCAATGCACTTTGAAAACGTTATCCTCATCGGTCAGGATCTGGCTTTTGGTGATGACGGGACCTCACATGCATCCAACCACTATTTCGGTGTCGATGAAGAGAAGACAGAGGGACACGAGGAGTATGTTGAACGCTATGGCGGCAATGGGGTTATCCGTACGACACAATATTGGGTAATGTTCAAGAACTATTTCGAACGTGCGATCCATGAGACACGAGACAGCATCCTTACCATCAACTCTACCGAGGGCGGAGCAAGAATACCGGGAGCACTTGAACTGCCTTTTGCCGAAGCTATTGAAAAATATGTCGACACCAGCTTGATAAAAGAACCCATAGTCTTGTCATCAACGCCTCCGGAGAAGATAGAGGAAGACAAACAGCGAATTGTTGAGAAAGTCAACTTATGGATCAAAGACTCTATTGAGCGTCAAGAAAAAATAGAAGAGACCTTCCTGCATGTACAAGAAGCATCTGAAAACTTCGTACAGCATCTAGAAAACAATGAACTTGAAAAAATAAATATTGATGAACTCAGTACCCTGATGAGTGAAATTGATGTTATCAAGGCTTTTATTGAAGAACCTATATTTTATGAACTTTATTTTGATCTTATGCAGTCGCAGATCTTGCATATGGAATTTGACTTTGTAAAGATCCGCAGCAAAAAAGTCACTAATGAAGAGGAGAGAAAAGCCAAAATGGTCGAATGGATCATGGCACACAGACTCTGGCTTTTCTCTTTGGCAGGAGGACTCAATGAGGAGAGAGAAACGATTATAAAAGCGCTTTCAACATGGCCTATTGAGCTAAAAGAGAAGATCGTCATACCTGAAAAAGTAAGAATTGAAGTCGATGAAGAGAAATACAATAGATTAAAGAACATCAGTGAAGAGCTCGATAGAAAATACAAAGAAGGTATGGAAAAACTCAACCTTAAAGTTGAAAAGTCTACCAACCTATATTGATTAAACAATATTAAGAAATAACACTAAGCCCACTGAAGTTGGCTTAATGGATTTTCTCAGGTAAAGTTTTAGTTTTTACTATGTATAAAAAGCTAAGAGCATTTTCGAAAAAAATGGATCAAGATTACTGTGGAAGAGCCAATAGGTTTTTGAGGAAACGATTAAGTTTTATGAGAGAAGACTCAGTGTGTTTTCTAAAGAAACACTCCCTACGCTACTGAAGTAGCGAGAGTATGTTTTCAAGGAAATGTTCTAATCTACTGAAGTAGACTTAGCACATTTTGTTGGATAGCATTCGCCTGACTCATCGCAAACGATCCAGACTGTGCAAGGATATTGTGCTTAGAGAAGGTTGCAGACTCAGCAGCAAAATCAACATCACGTATCTGAGACTCTGCAGCAGCCACATTGACCTGTGTCACTGAGATATTATTCACAACCGTTACGATCTGATTCTGTACAGAACCCAGATCGGCACGTACGCGGTCAAGCTGTTTTTGAGCCGACTCCGCGATATCTATCGTTGCCTGTGCACCGGCAAAGCTGGTAACACCGGCTCCAATACCACCAGAAACATTTGTCAATGCACCTGAGTAGCCGATTGCACCGATTGCAACAGCATCAGTTGAGCTGATATTTGATTTGACATCAGCAAGATTCAATGTTGTTGTCTTTGTTGTAGCCGGGTCCAATCCGAAATCTTGGTCCGTAGCCGCTCCTACCACGATAGCAGAAGCATCAAGACGGCTTAGGCTAAGCTGTCCCATACTTGTCAGATCTTCCAATCCGGTTGCCCACGTCGTTGCAGCAGCAGAGATACCGCGTCCGTCCAAAGAGACCAATGTCAAGTTCCCTTTGACATCAACAGATGCCTGTACACCTGTTTCTGAGGTCTTGGCATTAATAGCGTTGACCATGTTACCGTTTTGATCACCTGGAACGACACTGAAACTGCCTATAGAGATACCGTTAATCGTCATCCCGTCAACACTGCTTGCTACAAGAGCATTTGAATAGGTAATAGAGACATCATAGGATGCACGAACTCCTGTCAATTCCGTCGCATTGTTAATGACTTTTGCCAACTCACCAAGACCCGTTCCCGCACCTGTACTGATCGGAATAGCCTGTAAAGTAACATCACCTGAGGCCGTACTGATCGTCAGGGCACTTGATGTTTCAGTCGGAATAGCTATACCTGTTACAAAAGAGACCGAACCGACATGATTGGAATCCGTTGCACCAATCGATGCTTTTACTGTCTGGTTAGAGTACGCTCCCACCTGAAACTCTTTATTAGAGAATGAACCGGCAAGAAGGTTTTGACCGTTATAAGATGTCGTACTTGCGATATTATCTAATGATTCCATCAGGCGCGTTATGTCCGCCTGCAATGCAACACGTGAGTCACGGCTCTGACCATCTTGAGCTGCCTGGATCGCTTTCGTCTTGATCGTATCAAGTATCTTGATCTGCTCATCCATCGCTTTATCTGCGATCTGAATAATACTTTGCGCATCATTTGCGTTACGGATGGCTTGCCCCAAGGCACTTGCCTGTGAACGTAGCGAATCGGCAATTGCCATGCCCGATGCATCATCAGCCGCCGAATTGATACGAAGTCCTGAACTCAATTTCGATAATGAACTATCCAATGCTCGATTGTTAATAACTCCATTATTGTGAGCATTTAACGCTGCGATGTTGGTATTAATACGAAAACCCATTTTCTATCCTTTTATACTGGAATATGCATCCATGCAATCTATTTGCAGTTATAAAAGCAAGTTGTGTTCCAAAAATAAAAAGATATTTGAAAAACTATCTGAAGCAGTATTTAGAAAAAAGAGTTGATGTTTGGAATAGCTAAAGATGAAGGTGTTAAAAAAGATAGTCGTCCGAAGACGACTAAAGGAAGTGCTCGCAGCTTACGCTGCTTTATTTAGACTACTGAAGTAGTCTAAGCACATTCTGCTGAACAGCATTCGCTTGAGATAACGCATAACTACCAGACTGAGCAAGAATGTTCAGACGTGAGAAGTTAGACGACTCAGCAGCAAAGTCAACATCACGGATTTGAGATTCCGCAGCGGCAACGTTAACCTGAGTAACAGAGATATTGTTAATAGTCGAGATCATTTGATTCTGAACAGAACCAAGGTCAGCACGAACTCTATCAAGTTGTTTCTGAGCAGACTCAGCCACATCGATTGTCGCTTGCGCACCCGCGAAACTTGTAACACCTGCACCGATACCGCCAGACAAGTCATTACGTGCACCCGAGTAACCCATTGCACCCATCGCTTTTGCATCAGTAGAACCTATGTTTCCACCCATGTCAGCCAAGTTTACAGTTGCCTGAGTATTAGTAGCAACAACCAATCCTAAAGCGGCATTAGCAGTAAATGCAACCGCAGATGCATCAAGACGGCTTAATGTAAGCGTACCATAATGTTCTGTGTCATCAATAACTGTAGTAGTAGCATTTGCATCCAGTGAGATACCACGACCATCAATCGATGTCAATGTCAAGCGTCCTTCAACGTCAACAGATGCCTGAACACCGGTATCTGATGTTTTTGCATTGATCGCATTAACAAGATTACCCGTTTGATCGGCCGTAGCAACAGAGAACGAACCAATAGCAATACCATTGATAACCATAGCATCAACACTACCTGCGGCCAATGCTGTTGAGAATGTTATTGATGCATCGTATGATGCACGAACACCTGTCTGCTCTGTCGCATTATTGATAACTTTAACCAATTCACCGATACCTGTACCTGCACCTGTACTAAGAGCCACACCCTGAAGTGTAAGATCAGATGTACCTGTACTAAGGACAAGACTTGCTGATGTTTGAGCAGTAATAGCGATACCTGTCACGTATGAAACGGAACCGATGTGATTTGCATCTGTCGCACCAATAGATGTTTTTACTGTTTGGTTTGAGTAAGCACCGATTTGGAACTCTTTATTCGAAAAAGTACCTGAAAGAAGGTTCTGCCCGTTATACGAAGTAGTTGAAGCAATATTGTTCAATGATTCCATCAAACGTGCGATATCCGACTGAAGTGCTTTACGAGAATCTGCACTTTGACCATCTTGAGCCGCTTGTACAGCTTTTACTTTGATCGTGTCAAGAATCTTAAGTTGCTCATCCATCGCCTTATCCGCGATCTGAAGAATACTAATACCATCATTTGCGTTACGAACAGCCTGCCCAAGAGCATTACCCTGTGAACGAAGTGAATCGGCAATTGCCATACCCGATGCATCATCTGCTGCCGAGTTGATACGAAGACCTGAACTTAGCTTTGATAGAGAACTATCCAACGCTCTGTTTGTCATTGTTGCATTTGTATGCGAGTTCATCGCTGCAATGTTTGTGTTAATTCTGAAACCCATGATAAATCCTTTTATCTGAAGCGAATGCTTCCATTTAATTTTCAGCGTCCTTGCTGTTAAAACTATTATCGACAGCTAATTTAAAAAGTTTAGACAAATGACTGATTATTTTGTTACACTTTCGCAATTAGTTAGATTTTCCATATATATAGATAGAACAAAGGTTAATGTTGAAATTAATAATCGTGGAATCACCGGCAAAAGCCAGGACCATTAAAAACTTTTTAGGCAAAGATTATGAAGTAATCGCTTCAAAGGGACATATACGTGATCTTCCAAAGTCACGTTTTGGGATCAAGATCGATGATGACAATGTACTGACTCCAGAATATTCGGTAGCCAAAGAGAATGCCCCTACGGTCAAACAGATCAGAGAACTTGCAAAAAAAGCAGACACCATCTATATCGCGACCGATGAGGATCGCGAAGGAGAAGCCATCGGCTGGCATATCGCCCATGCGATCAAAAAAGACCCGGAGACACTGCCGCGTATCGTCTTTCACGAGATCACCAAGGGTGCTATAGCACACGCACTTGAGTCTGCGCGTACGGTCGATATGAATATGGTCAATGCGCAGCAGACACGCCGCCTGCTTGATCGTATCGTCGGATACAAACTCTCTCCGCTTCTTAGCTCAAAGATCCAAAAAGGGCTCTCCGGCGGACGGGTTCAGTCTTCGACCCTGAAGATCGTTGTCGATAAAGAGCGTGAAATCAAAGCCTTTGTCCCGCAAGAGTACTGGTCAATAGACTCTGTTTTCAACAAAAACATCGATTCTACTTTTCACACCTACAAAAACGAGAAGATGGACAAACTCTCTATCAGCAATGAAAAAGATGCCAAAGAGATCGTCAAGACTTTAGAAAAAGAGGACTTTATCGTCTCCTCCATAGAGACGAAGAAGCGCAAGACCTCCACGCCCCCTCCGTTTATGACGTCGACACTTCAACAGACAGCTTCGTCCAAGCTCGGTCTCTCGCCAAAACGGGCAATGATGCTGGCACAGACCCTGTATGAAGGGGTCAAGACACCAAACGGCACATCCGGTGTTATCACCTATATGAGAACGGACAGTCTTAATATGGCTGCGGAAGCGGTCGAAGCTGCGCGTGACGTTATCGGCAAGCGTTACGGAGACAAATATCTTCCAAAAGAAGCCAAGTCGTATGTCAAAAAGTCAAAAGGTGCCCAGGAAGCACACGAGGCGATCCGTCCTACGATGCTTGACTTCACACCTGAGATCGCAGAAAAGTTCTTGAAAGCGGATGAGCTGAAACTCTATACCCTTATCTACAACCGCTTTCTTGCCTGTCAGATGACAGATGCCCAGTTCGAGCAACAGAGCATTATCTTCAAGAGTGAGAGTTCTGAATTCAAAGCCAATGGCCGTAAACTCGTCTTTGACGGTTTCTATCGTGTCGCAGGAGCAGAAGACAAAGATAAACTTCTTCCTGCACTCAAAGAAGGCGAAAAAGCGGACCTTACTTCTATCAAGACAGAACAACACTTCACCGAACCGCCTTCACGTTACTCTGAAGCCAGTCTGATCAAAAAACTCGAGGCTGAAGGCATAGGCCGCCCATCGACCTATGCACCGACGATCTCTACCCTTCAGGCACGTATGTACATCGACATCGAAAAGCGTCAGATCATCCCGACCGAGATCGCATTCAAAGTGACCGATATGCTTGAAAAGCACTTTTCGGAGATCGTTGACGCAGAGTTCACTTCCAATATGGAAGAGGTACTCGATGAGATCGC
>JBFEYG010000066.1:0-11055 GCA_041562275.1 Sulfurimonadaceae bacterium
AGATCAAGAGTCTTGATTCAATGGACTTTTCTTCTGTGACTATTGTGCTTGTCGAGCTTCTTTTGGCCGAACTTAAATCCCTTCTTGAAGAGAAACGCTATACGCCCGTTGAAATAGACAGAATCACTAAAGACAAGAAATATCTTAAGTTTATGTATACGCTTATGAACACATACTTGAGACGCTTTAGCTCTATTTTCTACAAAGAAGTCGTCAATACATTTTTTGAACTGCTGGGTGTGGCCGACAAGGCTGAGAAGGTAAGTCCGGTCGTCTTGGAAGTCATTAACGCGAATAAAGAGAGAAGATCCCTGCTGGAACAGCACGGCGGGGGACAGATCCTCTATAGACCTGAGCAGGCATGGATGCGGGTCAAACAGGCGAGAGATGATAAAAAACGCAAATCACAGGTCTACCAGATAGAGATCGCCAGACTGGTCAGAAGAGTCGATGAGCTCAAGCTGCACATATCGGCCATTACTGCGGCCAAAGGTCTGAGTATGAGTGACGTCAAAAATGTCTCAAGTTCGCTTCTGCTTGATATGTTTAGCGAAGACGATGTCCAGCTTCATACCAAAAAGACGATGTTCTCGTATATAAACTCAGGTGAGATGATAGATGTCTTGATAAATACGGCGAGACAAGCACGCTCAGCCTCCAAGACAGAAGTGATGAAAGAAGACTTTAAACGTATCGAGGAGTTCTTTCTTAAATGTAAGAAGACGAATACGGGCAGTTTTCTCCAAAATCGTTTTGAAGAGTTTAAACTTGAACTTGAAGCAAAAAGCAGCCGATACCGCGAACAGCGTTTAAAACTGCAGTCTTTGCGTAACAGGCCTTTGGACAGTTTTGATGTCACGCTTAAAAAAGTCAAAGAGGCTATGGTCTATAATCTGCAGCAACTGTGATCAATCTCACAGCCAGGCTTCTGAACCAAACAGTTTGAAACATCATATAAGAACAGAAAATGGTGTAGAGGAAGTCGAAGAGCAGGGCATAGGCCCTGATATTTACTTTAGACGTTGAAGCGGAAGTGCATGACATCGCCGTCTTGGACGATGTACTCTTTGCCTTCAAGACGCATCTTTCCTGCTTCTTTGGCTTTATTCTCACCGCCGCAGGCGATATAGTCCTCATATCCGATGACCTCGGCACGGATAAAACCTTTTTCAAAGTCATTATGGATAACGGCTGCTGCTTTTGGAGCCGTCGTGTTCTTGCGTATAGTCCATGCCCGTACCTCTTTGACACCGGCGGTGAAGTAAGACATCAGTCCAAGCTTGTCAAACCCTTTGTGGATGATCTGGGCAAGGCCTGATTCACTGACCCCGATCTCTCCTAAAAACTCGGCAGCTTCTTCGTCATCCATACCGACAAGGTCTTCTTCAAACTTCGCACAGAGTTTGATCACTTCGGAATTGTTCTTTGCAGCATGCTCTTTGACAGCTTTTACATAGGCATTGTCTTCACCCAGTCCGCCTTCATCGACATTCGCACCGTACATAATCTCTTTGGCTGTCAAAAGACGAAGTTCCTGGTTCAGCTGTATAAAAAGCGGATCCTCTTTCTTTTCAAAAGTGTAGGCCATATTGCCTTCTTCAAGAAATGCGATCACCTCAAGGGCCATCTCCATAAGAGCATTTGCACTTTTGTCGGCTTTAGCTTGCTTTTTGAGACGTTCGGCGCGGTTGCTAAGTGCTTCCAGGTCGGCAAAAATAAGTTCGGTTTCTATGATCTCAATGTCACGTACAGGATCAATACTGCCTTCTGTGTGGACAATGTTGTCATCTTCAAAACAGCGTACTATATGCAAGATGACCTCCGTCTCACGGATGTTCGAAAGAAACTTATTGCCAAGCCCTTCTCCTTTGCTCGCCCCTTTTACCAGGCCTGCGATATCCACAAAGTCCAAAGTAGAGTGCTGGATACGCTCAGGGTTGACTATCTTGGCAAGTTCATCCAGACGCTTGTCCGGAACAGGAACAATGGCCTTGTTTGGCTCTATCGTACAAAAAGGGTAGTTTGCAGCTTCTGCATTTTGTGCTTTGGTCAGCGCATTAAAAGTCGTTGATTTTCCAACATTCGGTAAGCCTACTAGGCCGATACTTAATCCCATGTGTTTCCTTTAGTCTTCTTGTATTATAGTCGTATTTGAATGGTTAAACAGATAGAACAGATACTTGATCGGTTCAAGCATATAGGCGATCATGCCTTTTTCACTCTTCCACCAATTTTTTTCGTCAAAGATGTCGTTCGGTGCGGCAGACATCTCTATCTTAAGGTCCTTGTGATTATGTACATCAAGGACCTTTCTAAACGCATAATGCGCCCGCGCAGTATGAAATGTGTCTGTGACAAGGATGATATGCTTCATCGGATGTGCCCGCAAAAAGACGACAAGGTCATACGCTTCATCGAAGGTGCTTGTGGCACCTCCTTTTGTACTCGGAATTATATCAGCACTTAGATTATACGTAGCCAATATCGCTTGTGCTTTTTCAAAAGGATCTCCGAGTATCACCTTGTGTCTGCTGTTCCACTGTTTTTGATCTGTGTGGTAAAGTCTACTGCCAAAACCTTGTTGTATAAGCCTTGCCGCCTGATCAGGACGGGTCTGTTCATTTCCGCTGAGTATCAAGATGCAATCGGCACCTTTTGTGGCATTGTCTATGCGAAAAAGTCCTGCAAAGGAGACAAGAATATTTGCAGAAAACAGCCAAACTATCAATAAGAAGAGCAGGGCCCCACCTGAAAGCAGGTAGCGTTTTTTTATTTCAGGTTTGATAGCCAGTCTACTGTCAGACGAACGCCCGCACCGCTTCCGCCATAAGGATTGTACCCCCAACTTGCTTCTGCGTAAGCAGGACCGGCGATATCGAAGTGTACCCATTTCTCTTTGTTCTCTTCGTCAATAAAATTGTCCAGGAACATACCGGCAGTGATGGCACCGCCATAAGGCTTGTTGGAGACATTGGAGATGTCTGCTATCTCGCTTTTAAGCTGTTTTTTCAGATAACGGTTGAAAGGAAGTGATCCGACTAGTTCTCCGGTATTGACAGCTGAGTGGGAGAGTGAGTGTTTGAGTTTTGTAGAATGCCCCATAATACCTGTCGTATGTTGACCCAATGCAACGACACAGGCGCCTGTAAGTGTCGCATAATCGAAGATGTAGTCTGCTTTGACTTTTTCTTGAGCGTATCCAAGGCAGTCAGCCAGGACAAGACGTCCCTCAGCATCCGTATTTCTTACTTCGATGGTCTTTCCGTTTTTAGCCGTAAGAACGTCATCAGGCTTATAAGCGTCTCCGCCGATCATGTTTTCGACCGCGCCGATGATACCATGGACTTCGACAGGAAGCTTTAGTTCGCTTACCGCCTTCATAATACCAAGTACCGCACAGGCACCGCTCTTGTCCATCTTCATACTTACCATCGATGTCGAAGGCTTGAGGCTCAGTCCGCCGCTGTCATAGGTGAGACCCTTTCCGACAAGGGTGACGACTGCAACAGGTTCTTTGGGTCTATAAGTCAGGTGTATCAGCTGAGACTCATGACGTGAGGCACGTCCCACGCTGAGCATCGCATTCATGCTTTCATCAGCAAGCTCATGTTCGCCCAGTATCTTACATGTAAGACCGTTTTCATTTGCAAGGTCTGTTGAGATGTGTGCGAGCTTAAGCGGAAAGATCTCTTCGGGTGTCTTGTTGACAAGCGTACGTGTAAAGTTAGTCGCCTCTGCTGTGATCTTCGCATTGATCAGTGTCGATTCAAGCAGGCTTGTGTCGCTGGCATCTTCTTCGAGTGTCTTTGATGAGAAGATGATCTCAGACAGGCTTGTCTCGTTCTTTTCGCTTTTATAGGCATCAAAACTGTAGGCACCGAGTATAAAACCTTCTATCAAGGCTGTAAAAATACCGTCACTGTTGTTGATATCATACTGTGCCAACTTGATGCTTTTGTAGTTGAATTTGTTTAATGCCTTGATCGCCGTTGCTGCTGCACAGCGGTAGAGGTCATGTTCGTTCGCTTCGACGCCGACATACAGCGTCTTGAACTCTGAAATATAGCAGGTCTCATCCTGTTTGGCTTTAAAGCCGAGCTCACCTAAGATCCCTTCATGAAGAAGTTCGTTGGTACTTAAGGCAAAAACGACTGTCAGGTCAGCTGTGATGTCATAAATGTGAGCATTCTCTATAGAAAAGTTAAACATATCAATCCTTGTCAAAATTTAGCAGGTCTTTCGCCTGTATCATGTCTTTGTCACCGCGTCCGGAAAGGTTTACGATGATGGTCTGTCCCTTTATGTTTTTGATCTTTTTAAGATAGGCGACCGCATGGGAAGATTCAAACGCAGGAATGATCCCTTCTTTGCGTGAGAGCCAGACGAAAGCATCTAAGGCTTCCTGGTCAGTTATAGAATCATAGCTGACACTCAGGTTCTCTTTGTGAAAAGCATGTTCCGGTCCGATACCCGGATAATCAAGTCCGGCAGAGATAGAGTGGGCTTCAAGTACCTGCCCATCGTCATCTTGGAGAAGGTAAGACATCTGTCCATGCAAAACGCCCGGTCTTCCTTTGTCAAGAGAGGCACCGTGTTTGTCCGTGTCAACACCAAGACCGCCGGCTTCAATACCTATGCATTCGACCTCTTCGTCTTCCAAGAAGTGCTGAAAAGCACCGATGGCGTTTGAGCCTCCGCCGATGCAGGCGATGACCTTGTCCGGAAGTCTGCCCTCAAGCTCCAGTATCTGTGCACGTGCCTCATAGCCGATGATAGCTTGAAAATCACGTACCATCATAGGATAGGGATGAGGACCGGCAACGGTTCCGATGATATAAAAGGTATCACGCGCATTGGTTACCCAGTGGCGGATGGCATCATTCATCGCATCTTTAAGGGTGCGGCTTCCGCTTTCAACCGAGTTGACCTTGGCGCCCAGAAGTTTCATCCTAAAGACGTTAAGCTCCTGGCGCGCAACGTCTTTTGCTCCCATAAAGATCTCGCATTCAAGACCGAGCAGGGCACAGATGGTCGCTGTTGCGACACCGTGCTGTCCTGCTCCTGTCTCGGCGATGATCTTCTTCTTGCCAAGTCTTTGTGCCATAAGGCCCTGCGCGATGACATTGTTGACCTTGTGCGCACCGGTATGGTTTAGGTCTTCGCGTTTGAAGTAGATCTTGGCACCTAACTCATCAGAGATATTTTGAGCGAAATACAAAGGCGAAGGACGGCCGACATAGTCTTTGAGATAATAATGCACATCTTTCCAGAATGACTCGTCATGACGAAGCTCTTCATACTTTTCTTTAAGTTCAAGCAGTGCCGGCATAAGGGTCTCAGGAACGTATCGTCCGCCGAAGATACCGAAATGTCCGTTTTCATCCGGATCAAATTTGCTTTTAGAAGGAATATACATCATGCTTCTCCCAATACGCTGTAGACAGGTGATATCTGCTCAAGTTTTTTACTGCCACCCAGGAAGTCAAGACTCATGATGAAGCAGGACTCGACACACACACCACCTGATTTTTGGATAAGGTTGGCTGCAGCATAAGCAGTCCCTCCTGTGGCAATAAGGTCATCGATCAATAATACGCGGGCATTATTCACATCTCTAAACGCATCAATATGGATCTCGACCTCGTCAAAACCATACTCCAAAGAGTACTTTTCCGAAATAGTCGTATACGGAAGTTTTCCTTTTTTACGAATAGGCACAAACCCTATGCCCAGATCACGCGCAAGCGAGGCACCGAAGATAAAACCGCGTGCATCTATGCCTGCGATAAAATCAAGCTTCATCCCTTCATAGCGCTCTTTCAAATGGTCCATCAAAAGACCGAAAGCTTTTGCATCATTTAAAATAGTGGAAATGTCTTTAAAAATGATTCCCGGCTTTGGAAAATCGGGGATCTCACGAATTGCATCAACAATAATCTTTTTGTTTTCTTCTTTGATCATAAATTATACCTTTATAGTGTAGGGGCATTCTGATACAGCCCTGTGGGATGCTCTAGAGAAGTGCATCAATGCGACCTTCAAGGTCATGTATCTTGTTTTTAAGTTTGTCTGTCTCATTTCGGTGCTGTGAATTACGCTGTTTTAAGACTTTAAGTTCATTTCTAAGCTTATTGAGTTCATCCGTCAAGATATCGACATTACCCAAAGAGCGCTGCAGCTGTATCTGGTACTTTCGGATAAGTATCTCAGCTTCTTTGAGCGTGAGTTTCATGAGCTCATTGCTCTTTTGTTCTCTGTGGGTGATGTTCTTAAAATAAAACATCTTTACGAACAAAAAGATGGCAGCCAGAGTCATAAGACTTAGTAAAGACCATTCAAAAAACATTCATATCCTTTAATATCATTCAACTGTTCCGATCAGCCTTTGATGGCCTCGATCTTCTCGACACGGCCGGCATGGCGACCGCCCTCAAACTCACCTTCACACCAGGCATCGATGATTGATTCTGCTACGCCTACACCTACGATACGTTCTCCAAAGCATAATACATTCCCATTATTATGGGCACGTCCCATCTTGGCTGTATAGGCATCATGACACAAGGCCGCACGTATACCGTGGAAACGGTTGGCAGCCATACTCATACCGATACCCGAGCCGCAGATAAGGATGCCCATGCTTCCTTCATCCGCAAGTACGTTCTCACACAGTTTGACCGCATAATCAGGATAATCCACGCGGTCCTTGCTGAAAGGACCAAGGTCTACTACCTCTATTCCTTTTGACTTCAGGTATTCACACGTGTGGTTTTTAAGGTCTATACCTGCATGGTCTGTTGCTACATAATATTTCATCGAGTGTCCTTTTAGCTTAATAATAATCGTAATAAAAACTGCACCGGCATCGCCAATACTAAGTTTCGAATGGGGTCAACAACAAGCATGATGATGACAATGATCATGCCGTAGGGCTCCATTCGGATAAAAAACTCGGCGATCTTGTTCAATCCGAGTTTAAGACTCAAATAGGTGACAAAATGCGCTCCATCAAACTGCGGAATAGGCAGAAGATTAAAGACGGCAAGAACGACATTGATCAAGACGAGCTGCACGACAAGCATATACAAGACAATGTCTGTCATAGAACTTGAGGTTGTCGGTTCTTGCATTCCCAAAAGCAAGGTAGAGGATAATGTGGCCATCATAAGGTTGTAGGCAATACCGGCCAAAGAGACCTGCATGGCAGCACCGTACCCACCATTGTTGATGACTGTTCTTGTGTTGATAGGTACCGGCTTGGCCCATCCAAAGAGAAGACCTGATTCTGCACCTAAGAGCATAGGGACAAAGTACATCATCGCAGGTACGAGGATCGTTCCGAAGAGATCGACGTGTACAAGAGGGTTGATGCTTAGTCTTCCCTGGTCTTTTGCCGTAGTGTCACCATATTTGTAAGCAACCCAGCCGTGCATGATCTCATGGCCGACGATGGCTATGGTCAAGGCTGCTATCGCTGTGATTATCTTGATGATATCAATCGTGTCCAATTAGAAGATCCCTTTGTCTTTTTTAGTATCTTCTGCAGCGGCACGATTAATATGCTCTTCGCCCTCAAGGTCGGTAGGGGTCTTGCCCATTCTCTCCCATCGTATCTCATAATTATCATCGATACTGAAATAGACAAACCACGGTGTTCCTTCGATGTTCTCATACGGTACAGTTCCCCAGAAGCGGCTATCGTTTGAGTGATCTCTGTTGTCGCCCATCATAAAATATTCATCAGCAGGGACCTTGATCGGAGGCACAAAGAAGATAGGCATATGATTAGTGCCGTCATTGACGACCGCATCGTCATGATGGATGCCAGGATGTAAAGACGCATAAGGGTCCTTCACCCACAGACTGTCAAAAGCTTCGACGATCTGCTCTTTTGGATAGTTCTTAAGGATAAAGTCATCGCCTTCGCTCGGATGCAGATAAAGAGCCTTTTCACTCACAAAGAGCATGTCACCCGGAAGCGCGACGCAGCGTTTTACAAAATGGATACTCGGGTTCTTCGGATACCTGAAGATGACGACATCACCGCGTTCAGGGGTGTCACCGTCAATAAGGTGAAGATCGTCCGTCCACGGCGTCATACTGATCTCTAAGAACGGAAGATGAGGGGTCGCGATCCCATAGGCAAACTTCTTCGCGAAAAGATGATCGCCGACAAGAAGTGAATACTTCATCGAACCGCTGGGGATCCTAAATGCCTGTGCTATAAAAAAGATGACAAGCAGAACGATGATCACCGTTCCCGTCCATGAGTTTGAGAACTTGTATGCCTGTACGGCAAGTTTTTTTGCTTTTTGTTTCATTAAATTATATGTTCCTATACCTTGCGTTTTTTGGCAGATTCTAAAGTGTTGCGAAGTAGCATAGCGATGGTCATCGGACCAACACCGCCGGGTACGGGTGTGATATAAGAGCTCTTTTTACTTACATTCTCATAATCAACATCGCCAACTAAACGGCCGTCGTCGGCTCGGTTAATACCGATATCGATGACAATCGCGCCGTCTTTGACCATGTCCTCGGTAATAAGGTTGATCACGCCTACACCAACAAGCAAGATATCCGCTTCAAGGGTGTGCGCTTTGAGGTCTTTGGTATAGATATGGCATATGTCTACCGTCGCATTGGCATTAAGAAGAAGACTCGCCATAGGCTTGCCGACGATGTTCGAAGCACCGACGACACAGGCATTCATACCCTGCACATCGATCTTGTACTCTTCCAATAGTTTCATGACACCAAGCGGCGTACAAGGTACAAATCCATCAAGTCCTGTTGTCAGACGGCCGACATTGAAAGGGTGAAAACCGTCTACATCCTTATGCGGAGCAACAAGTTCAAGAAGCCTTGTCGTGTCGATCTGTGGTGGCAGAGGAAGCTGGATCAGGATCCCGTCTATGTTTGGGTTTTGGTTCATCATCTCTATGGTCTTCTCTATCGCTTCTTGGGAGATATCTGCAGGCATCTCATGTGTGACAGAGTAGAAACCGACGGCATCACATGCCTTCTTTTTCATCGAGACATAAGCCTGGCTAGCCGGATCGCTTCCTACCAGAATGACTGCCAGACCGGGAACGATCCCTGTCTCGTTTCTCAGTTGGACGACTTCTTGTCCGACTTCTTCTTTTATTTTTGATGATAAGGCTTTACCGTCAAGGATCTGCATCAATACCTCGCATTTAGAATATTTTTGTTATTATACTGCATTACACTAAAAGGGTGCTTTGGATGCGGTTTAGCTTCTTCATATTCTTCTTTGCCGTTACGCTTTTTGCTAAAGGCAATGACTCTTTTATCACAGCCGAAGAGTACGCACAGCATCTGTATGAGAACCCGCGGGGGATAGGTTGTATCAAGTGTCATGGAAAACGCGGAGAAGGCATGGTCATCTCGTCATACAAACATCATGACAAAACAAAAGTCCTCAAGACTACAGAGATCAATTCCCTGAGTTATGAGGCATTCAGGTCTGCCTTGCAGTCCAGACGGGGGATAATGCCGAAATATTTTCTGACCTCAAGTGAGATCAAAGCGCTTTTTGATTATCTGCATAAGGAGAAATAGATGTTTATCCCTCAGCTTGAAGAGCTTGAAAGGATAGTCGATACCAATGATATCGCATCCCTTGAAGCACTGCTTAAACCCAGCAGCCGTATACAGAACAGACGACAAGGGTTTAAATCAGCTCTAATGCTTTCGGCGCACAACCTAAAGCATCTTCTTAAGATCGAATCGCTCAAGAGTGACTGTATCATGCTTAATCTCGAAGACGGCGTGTCTACCGAGCAAAAACCCCTTGCCCTGCGTCTTGCTGCATACTATCTATCAAAAAATTCTCAAAGCAGTAAAAAGATAGTGGTTCGTGTTAATGCGCTGGACGAGGGTGGGCTGGATGAGATCCGCTTTTTGAATGCCTTCAAGCCCGATGCCATACGCATACCCAAGGTCAAAGAACTCTCTGATGTCAAGACTGCCCTGGATATACTTGATGAAAGCATCGAACTTCACCTCAGCATTGAGACAAAAGAGGCCTTTGCCAACCTTAAGTCGCTTCAGATCGATGGCAGAGTGAAGGCAGTCTACCTTGGCGTATTGGACCTGCTGGCCGATCTGGGAATCGATCAAAGCATTATCATGCCTGAGAATCCCACCATGCATCACATTCTTGCCGAATTCCTTATATCCGCAAAGACCATAGGTGCGTACCCTGTCTCTTTTGTCTATCAGGATTATCAGAACATGGCAGAGTTTCAACGTTGGCTGAAGCTTGAAAAAATGATGGGGTTTACCGCTAAAGGGTGTGTCTCTCCGGCACAGGCCGATGCGGTGATGCATCACCTTGAACTCGAAGACAAGGCTTTGGAAAAAGCACACTACATCATCGAATTGTTTGAGAAGATGAGAAAACAGGGTATCACAGGCTTTGCTGATGACAAGTACGGCTTTATAGACGAACCGATCTACAAAGGCGCACTGAAACTTATACAGAACAAATAAACTTACTTTCCTATGGCGCGCTCAAGTGCCGCTACCGCTATGTAATAGCCGTAATAGCTCTGCATTAGACGCGCACGTGAATCGATATAGGACTGTCTTGCCTGCTGGAGTTCGATATAATCAGCCAATCCGTACTCGTAGCGTTTTTGAACCTGAGAAAACTTCTCTTTGGAAGCGATAGAGAGGCTTTGCGAAAGCTGTGTGTTGTCTAACTGTTTGTTCACCTGTATATAGGCATCGTTCACCTCTTTTTGTATGCGCAAACGTGCATTGTCCAGATCAGCCTGTGCTCTCATGATAATGATTCTCGCCTCTTCATTCAGTGCATCCGTCCTGTTTCCCGAATAGAGGTTCCATTCCAAAGAAACGCTTGCTTTCCACTGTTTCTCAGGTGCAAAAGCATTTTTGTCGACCTCTTGGACCAGGTAGTCACCATTGGCATAGATACCCGGGTAGTAATCGCCCTCGACCTGTCTGTAGACAGATTGTGCTGTTTTAAGAAGCTGAATGTACTGATCAAGTTCAGCTCTGTTCTTATAT
>JBFEYG010000067.1:0-11053 GCA_041562275.1 Sulfurimonadaceae bacterium
TCTCACGTGTCCCTTCGATGACCGCTTCTCTTCTGTCCCGGCCCATCTCAAGATGACGGTAGATGTTCTCGGCAACGACGATCGCTTCGTCCACCAGCATACCCAGAGCGATCAGACCACCCAGAAGTGAGAGCATGTTCAGAGAAAAACCGATCTTCTCCGTCACGATAAGCCCGATCATAAACGAGAGCGGTATCCCCAGGGCCACGACAAAAGCTATCCCTCGGTTGACGGTGAGCATCATCGCCATAAAGACAAGAAAAAGACCAAACATGATGTTGGAAAAGACGGTGTTCAAACGGTTCTTGATCCATACCGAGGTATCCGAATAGACGCTGAACTTGAACTCTGGATACTGCTCTTCATACGTCTTCAAAAGAGCGCGTATCTGTTTAACAAGTACTATGGCACTTCCCGAGGTCGATTTGGTGATATTGATAGAGATCGTCGGAAGACCGTTGAAGTGGGTCAGTTCGCTCTGCTCCGAGATCGTGAACTCCACATCGGCAACATCCGCCAGACGGACCTTCTTTCCGCCGATGTTTAAAAGCATGTTGTTAAGCTTCTGCAGCTCCTGTTCACCGTTTGTCGTACTGATATAGAGGTGTTTTCCCCGCTCCTTGATTGTCCCGATAGGAAAGATAGAACTTATGGACTGAAGAGCCCGGGTGACATCATCGCTTTTGAGTCCGTAGGCTTCTATCTTGGAAAGGTTTATCTTGACCAGGAGTTCGTCGTCTGCATCTCCGCGGACCGTCACGTCATTGAGGTCTTTGAACTCGGAGATACTCGATTTGATCACCTCAGCCATCTTCAGCAGCTCGTTCGTCGGTTTCTGCGCGGAGATGGAGACCTGGACAAGGGGTATGGACTGCTCGAAAATACGGGCGATCGGTTCGTCCATATCGGCAGGAAGGTCACGTTTAACCTTGGCGATGACGTCTTTGACATCGTTCAAAGCAGAGACATTGTCGGCTTCAGGTTTGATGTCGGCCGTGATGGCAAAACTTCCGTTTTTGACCCGGGTCGTGAGGGTATCAAGATCATTGATGTTTTTGAGCTCATCCTCGATGCTCTTGACTGCCATCTTGTCCAGTACATCCGCACTCGTACCCGCATACCCGCCTGAGATGATCACCTTGTCCATCTGTACGGGAGGAAAGATCTCTTTGGGGATGTTGATGTAGGCAAAGACGGAAAGCAGGACGATAAAAGCCAAAAAGATATGATTTAAAAGCGGTTTATCAATGGCAAATTCTATAAATTTTTTCAACATTTTATATGGTTCCTAAAACAGTGTGTCCAAGATCTGGTTTTTAAACTTTTTCTGTTCGACTTCGGTACTGATGATCTTGTGTTCTTCTTTCAGACTTCTGTATTCACGCTCCAGCGAAGAGATATCACGGCTCTTGTAATAGATGCTGCTTTGCAAAAATATCTTCGGAAAGGCCAAAAGCAGGACCAAAAGAACACCCATGAACACACTTATGACAAAAGCGAAGCTCAGCTCTTTTTGTTCTCCGATCACCGTATCTATTTCGGCGAGGATCTCGTCACGTTCGTTATTGTTCAAATTGAAACACTCTCATCTTTGCTGATCTGCTGCGTGCATTCTCTTTGACCTCATCGGCCTTCGCTTCGTAGGGTTTACGCGTGATGACCTTTCCGAGGGAATGGTCGTTTCCGCAGGTACATCGCATCGCCTGTGCATCACAGATACACGAAAGCGACCATTTTTTAAACCGCTGCTTGACGATGCGGTCTTCCAATGAGTGGAAAGAGATGATCGCGATACGTGCTCTTGGCAGTTTGGCCTCTTCTATCGCATCCAAAAGACCTTCCAGCTCACCCAGTTCATTATTGACTTCAATACGGATAGCCTGAAAGACAAGGGTCGCAGGATGGATCTTTTTGCCTCGGGGTGCAAAAGGACGGACCAGTTCCGAAAGTTCTTTGGCCGAATGCAGTGGCCGGGCCTTGATGATCTCAGCGGCGATACGTTTTGCATTTCGGATCTCGCCATAATCGAAGAAGATGCGTTCAAGCTCGTTTTGCGCATAGCTGTTGACCACATCCGCTGCAGAAAAAGGACGGGTGGGATCCATCCGCATATCGAGGTTCCCGCTCTCAAAACCGAAGCCCCGCTCTTTTTCGTCCAACTGCAAAGAGGAGACGCCGATATCCGCCAGAAGACCTCGGATCTCCTCTTTTGTGTTCTCTTCAAAGATCTCTTTTGCCATCTCGGAAAAGCGCCCTTTCTTGATCTGCACACGTTCCTTAAAAGGTTCCAGCCGTTTGGTTGAAAAATCTATCGCTGTCTGATCCTGGTCTATCCCGATAAGCCGGATATTCGGATTGCTCTGCAAGATAAGCGAACTGTGCCCTGCGTATCCCATAGTACAGTCGATGACAATACCTTCGGGAATATCTTTAAACGTTGCTTCTACTTCCCTGTACAGAACGGGAACATGAGGGATATCTTGCAATTACAGGACCTTGGACGTTAATTTTTCTCAATAATAGCGAAATCGCTCTTAATAATATGAAAAACCGCTCTCTTTTTAAGTACCGAGAAGATGAAAACTTTATTATTTTATAGGGAGTACGTTATACTGACGTATATTTTTATTCAAGGCTAGGTATGGTCGCTCACCTTAAATCTGAACTTTCCGCTATCGCACAATCGCTCTTTCAAGATGACTTTTTTGGGCTGTTTCACGGTTCTATCTCCGCCAAGACTGACAACAACCGTTTTATCATCAACAAAAAAGAGGCCGTCTTTTATGACATGAAAGAAGACGATCTTCTTGAAGTCGGGCACAACAAGGACTACCGCTGGAAAGAGTCCAGTATCGACACGGCCATCCATTCACAGATATTTTCCAAGATTTCGGATGCGAAGTTCATAAGTTTTACCATGCCTCCCTACACGACTGCCTACAGTTTCAGCCACACCATGATCAATGCCATGGATTACTTCGGAGATCAGGAGTTTAACACCATCACGATCTATGATCCTAAGACATTTGATGACTGGTACGACAGAGCCAGTTCCGAGATCCCTCAGCATTTCATACACCATGAGACCAACATCATCGTCATCAAAGGCTATGGGGTCTACGCCTATTCAAGAGACCTGGCGACGATGACACGCCGTCTGGCTATTCTTGAAAAGAGCTGCCGACTGCTGATGCTCGCGCAGGTAGGAAAAGGCCAACTCTTAGAGTAAGAACCTCATTTCTTGCGAAGAAGGTGCCAGAGCAGATAGGCCATCATGATAAGCATACCTGCAGCTGAACCCAGTTTTTGAGTATCTCCGTCAAAGATTCCCACTACAGACCCTTTATCGCTTCATAGGCCGTCTCAAACACGATATCCATCTCTTCTTCAGAGATCACATAAGGCGGCATGAAGTAGATGATATGTCCCAGCGGACGCAGCAAGACACCCTTGCTCAAGGCATATTCATAGACCTTGATCCCGATTCGCTCCTGTGGTGCATATCCCTGAAGTTCTATAGCTGCGATCATCCCTGTCTGGCGTATCTCTTTGACATTTTCAAAGGCTTCAAAGGCTTTGAGCTTCTCTCGCATATATTCAGCTTTTTTATGGTTGTTTGCGATGACATCCTCATTTTCAAAGATATCAAGAGTTGCATTGGCAGCCGCACAGGCCAGAGCATTTCCGGTATAGGAATGCGAATGCAAGAAAGCCCGGTATAGCCCATAGTCACAATAAAACGACTGATAGACCGCTTCGCTTGTCAACACGACAGACAGCGGAAGATATCCTCCGGTCAGCCCTTTGGAGAGGACGATGAAGTCAGGGCTTATCCCCGCCTGTTCACAGGCGAAAAGCGTCCCCGTACGGCCAAATCCCACCATCACTTCATCGGCGATAAGATGGACATTGTACTCTTCGCACAGTGACTTCGCAAGGCTCAGGTAAAGCGAATGATACATATGCATATACCCTGCTCCCTGAACCAGAGGCTCTACGATAAGCGCGGAGATCTCTTCTGCTTTTTCTTCGAAGAGATCCTTTAAAGCCTCAGCGGCCTTTTTGGCCGCTTCTTCACTCATATCTTCAGGCACGGGTGTCTGAATACAGGGAATCAGCAACGGACCGTAAGTGTCTTTGTAAAGTTCGACATCGCCTACCGACAGTGCGCCGAGCGTCTCACCGTGATAGGAGTTGCCCAGCGAGACAAAAAGCGATTTTTCAAACCCGTTGTTCTTATGGGAATGGTAGCTCATCTTCAGAGCCACTTCGACCGCAGATGAACCGTTGTCTGCATAAAAGCAGCGGTCAAGCCCCTCAGGCGTCAACTCGACAAGACGCTCAGATAGCCGGACCACAGGTTCGTGCGTGAATCCGGCCAAGATCACATGCTCCAAGGTATCAAGCTGTTCTTTGACCTTTGCACTGATATACGGATTCACGTGACCAAATATATTGACCCACCAAGAGCTGATAGCATCGATATACTGATTGCCGTCAAAGTCTTCGAGCCAAACGCCTTTTGCAGACTTGATTGGAATCATTGGCAAGAACTCATGGTCTTTCATCTGCGTACAGGGGTGCCACAGCACATTTAGATCACGTTCGGACACTGTTTTGTTCGTCATTGTTTCCCTTTTCATCTAAAAAAGTAGTCAGGATTATAATGAAAATGCCCTTTAATGTTACATATACAAGTATTCCCCCTGCACAGTGTCATCTTTATAAACTTTTAATTGTGAACTCACTAGAATATCTACATTAATATCCTAAGGAAAAATTATATGATTACATGGATGCAGAGACATCGTAAATATTTGAATATCACACTATGGATCAGTGTCGGTGCGTTTATAGCAGCCGGTCCGATGTTTGCTATCGGAAGCGGAAGCTTCTCGGGACGCAGTGCCGACTCGGTTGCCAAGGTAGGAAATGTTGAGATCAGTATGCACCAGATGAACAATGCCTACCGCCAGCTCTTCGCCCAATACAACCAGATGTTTCAAGGCAAGTTCGACGAGGCACAGGCAAAAGCCTTCGGACTTCAACAGCAGGCACTTCAGCAGCTTATCGATGAATCACTTCTGCTCAATCTCGCCGACAACTTCAATCTTACTGTATCCGACAAAGAACTCAGCGAAAACATTGCCCAGACAAGTGACTTTTTCAAAGATGGCAGATTCGACAAAGAGACCTACAAAAAAGTCTTGACGCAGGCCCGCTTAAGTATGGCTCAGTACGAGAACGATGTTCGCCGTTCTCTCCTGCTGCGCAAGATCATGACGATACTCACTCCAAAAGCACTTCCAATAGAAGCCGAAGCTGTCGCCACTGCACTCTACATAAACGACAAGATCAGCTATAAAGTCATCGACAGTTCAATGATCACCGTCACTGCCGGACAAGAGGAACTGAAGAATTACTGGCAAGCGCATACCATGGAGTATATGAAAGAACCTTCCTATGCACTTGAAGTGATCGAACAGGCGCCTGTAAGCAAAGAGTACACGGCTGAAGAGATCAAAGAGACCTATGCAAAGAGCAAACACGAATACCTCAAGAGTTCAGGTGAGATCAAGACATTCGAAGAAGCACATGCCGACATCATTGCCACACTCAATGCCGAGGCGACTAACAAAGAGGCACTTCGAACCTATATCGACTTCAAAAAAGAGAAGCTTGACGCATCAATAACACCTGCGAGCTTCACCATCACACAAAGCACCAATACCTTTGGCCCTGAAGTATTTGAAAAGATCACACAACTAAGCATGGAAAAACCGTATCTGAAACCTCAGGAGATCGATGGAAAATTCCTTATCTTCAAACTCGTCAGCAGCAAGGGAAGCGAACCAAAGAGTTTTGAAGAGGCCATGGCTGAAGTCAAGGCAGCTTATATCGCAGAACAGACGGATATCAAACTAAAAGAACTCGCCAAAAACTCTGTCGCGACATTCAGCGGGAAGACCTCGCCTTTCTTGACACGCGAAAGTATTGATAAACTTGCCCCTCTGAACGAGTACGATGCAGCCGAATTCCTTGAAGCACTGTTTTCCAAACAGGAAAAACGCGGTTTTGTAGAACTTAAAAACAAAAAGATCGTTTTATTTAATATTTTGGAACAGAAGTTGCTCAAAAAAGAAAATAACACTCAAGAGAAAAATGCAGTCCGTCTCAAAACGACTCTCTTGAATGACGGATTACTCAAAAAACTTGAGGCACAGTACCCTGTGACTTCATATTTAGAAGGAAAATAATCTTGAACAGAACAGTACTTGCCATTGACATTGGTTCGACTAAGATCTGCGCTATCATCTCCGATATTGACGAGGACGGGAAGATACAGATCCTGGGTGCCGGCATAAGCAAGGCACAGGGATTAAAAAAAGGAAGCATCACCAATATCGAGCTTGCTTCCAAATCTATCAAAAATGCACTTAACGATGCCAAACGCGTAGCAGGGACAAACTTCACCAAAGCCATCGTCTCCATCTCCGGTGCCTATACAAAAAGCCTAAACTCAAGCGGTATCGTCAATATCCCTAACAAAGAGGTCGGCCTTAAAGAGATCAACCGTGTCATGCAGACCTCTTTATACAATGCGAACATCCCTAATGAATACGAAGTCTTACATACCCTTCCGTATAACTTCAAAGTCGATGATCAGGATTTCATTGAAGACCCGCTTGGGATGAATGCTGCACGGCTTGAAGTCGAGACACACATCATCACCACACAGAAATCAAACCTTAACAATCTTCGAAAGGCCGTCAAAGCTGCCGGAATCGAGGTAGAAAACATCGTCCTTAGCGGTTATGCTTCTGCTATAGCGACTTTGAACTCTGACGAGAAAGAGCTTGGTGCCGCCGTGATCGACATGGGCGGTTCGACCTGTAACCTTGTCATCCATTCCGGGAACTCCGTACGTTACAACGACTTTCTTGGTGTAGGTTCCAACCACATCACCAATGATCTTTCCATGGCACTGCATACGCCGCTGAACACAGCGGACAATGTGAAGATGACCTACGGAAGCCTGCATACACCGTCTAACGACCTGATCGAGCTTCCTGTCATCGGCGATGAAGAGACAACCCATGAGGTCTCTTTGGAGGTCGTCTATAATGTCATCTACGCCCGTGTGGAAGAGACACTCATGATCATCGCCCAGTCCATCCAAAAGAGCGGCCTTAAAGACCAGCTTGGAGCAGGTATCGTCCTTACAGGCGGATTTACCAAGATGGAAGGGATCCGTGAATTGGCTGTAGCCATATTTGACAATATGCCGGTACGCCTTGCCAAACCGACCGAGATGGAAGGTCTTTTCGATACACTTAGAGATCCTTCTTACTCAGGCGCAATCGGCTTGCTAAAATATGCAGCCGGAGGGTATGCTCCTTATGAGATCGATGTCAACAAGCATATGCGTCACCGAAATGAGAGTTTGGAAGAAAGATCAGCACCTGATATATCAGACCTAGCGCCTCACCTTGATGAAGAGAGAGATCCAATCAGCTCTTCTTCAGATATCAGAAGCGAACTTGCTTCGATATCTTCAAGTCAAAGCAAGAAAGACGAACCAAGTTTTTTCAGTAAGATTTGGCAATGGGCAACCCAGTTATTTTAGAACTAAGGAGAGAGAGAAATGGAAGCATTTAGCGTAGAAGAGACAACAACAGTTTCAGGGGCAAAGATCATCGTAGTCGGTGTCGGCGGCGGTGGTGGAAACATGATCGGCCATATGATCAGTGAAGGTATCAGCGGAATCGAGATGATCGTCGCCAATACCGATTCACAGATGCTTGATCACGCTCAGACTTGTACGAAAATACAATTGGGAGCAAAACTTACCAAGGGTCTTGGTGCGGGGATGAAGCCGGATGTCGGTAGAGAATCTGCTATCGAGTCTTATGATGATATCCGCAATGCACTTGAAGGTGCAGACATCGTCTTTGTCGCTGCAGGTCTTGGCGGCGGTACAGGTACAGGTGCTGCTCCGGTTATTGCAAAGATCGCAAAAGAGATCGGTGCCTTGACGATCTCTGTCGTGACTAAACCGTTTATGTTTGAACAGCGCAAACGTATGAAAGTCGCTATGGAAGGTCTTGAAGAGCTTAAGAAAGAGTCTGACTCTATCGTTGTCATCCCAAATGACAAACTTCTCTCTATCGTTGATAGAAACATGGGGATCAAAGACAGCTTCAGACTGGTCGATTCCGTTCTTGCCCAAGCGGTCAGCGGGACTTCAGGGGTTATCCTGGCTTCAGGCGCAAATGATATCAACCTTGACTTTGCCGATCTTCAGACGGTCATGAGCCACAGAGGTATGGCACTAATGGGTGTGGGTATACACCAGGGTGACAACGCAGCTTATGAAGCGATCAAGTCAGCTATCGAGTCTCCTCTGCTTGACAACATGTCTATCAACGGAGCAATGGGTGTCTTGGTACATTTCCATATGCACCCTGATTTTCCTCTTATCGAGATGAACGAGGCTATGCAGGTCATCGAAGAGTCTGCTGATGAAGATGCTGATATCATCTTTGGAACGACTACTGATGATACATTGGCCATAGACTATGTGCGTATCACACTGGTCGCAACCGGCTTTGAAAAAGAGCTAAACAAGGGTGGGAACTCGACAAACAATCCTGAGTTCGATATTCCAAAAGAGCAAAAAACTGTTCAGATCCAACGTCCCCTGCTTAAAGTAGTCGGCGGCGAAGACTTTGACGGACGTGAAGAGTTCCTAGACGTCCCGACTTACATGCGCCAACAGAAAGACTAATACTCTTTTAGATGAGCTCCCTAGAAACTCTCCTTAAGGCCAAGACTCTCCTTGGCCTCTCCGATAAAGCCACCCTTTCTGAAATCAAACAGCGTTACCGAAACCTTATGCAAAAATGGCATCCTGATAAAAATCCCGATGACATTCTTACCGCCCAACAGATGAGTGCCAAGATCAATGACGCCTACAGTATCATCCTGCACTACTGCAACAGCTACGAGTACAGCTTCAAAGAAGAGGATATACGCGAGAAAGCAGCAAACCCGCATGAGTGGTGGGAATCACGGTTTGGAGACCCCAACCGTCCCAAAAAATAACGTAGAAATGACGAATCATCTTAATGCCGGAATGCAGTCATGAAAAATAAAAGATCTATTTTTATCGGCTCTTTTTCAAGTATCTGTGCTCATTCTGAAAAGACACTTTCAGTACTTTCGACCGCTTCTCTTCAAGCCTCATCATAACGTTTAAACAGGAAAAACATGTCATTCGACTCCCTTTTAAAGTATTTTTACAGTGCCACAGGTATAGAGTTTCGTGAGAACAGACATATCATCGAGTCGAAGATCAAAACTTTTTTTACCGACAGAGGATACCGAGATCACGCAGACTTCTTTTCAGCTGTAAAGCACGACAGAAAGCTTCGTCAAGAGCTTATCAACCTTTTGACGACTTCTGAGACCTATTTTTACAGAGAATTCTCACAGATAGAACTTTTTATTGATCAGGTCAAAGAGCTGAAGCATAAGATCAAGGTCCTTTGTGCACCCTGTGCCAGCGGCGAAGAGCCCTATTCCCTTCTGATTGCGATGCTTGAGAAGAAGATGGATTTGGAGATGATAGAGATCTACGGCATCGATATCAACACTGACGAGATCGACAAAGCAAAAAAGGGCATCTTTCAGCATAGACGTCTGTATCAGCTTCCGCAAACACTACGACAAAAATACTTCAATGCACTTGACGATGATCATTACCAAGTCCTACCCGAATTGCAAGGTCAGATACATTTCCTGCACATGAACATCTTTGATTCTTTTCCACCTGAACTTTCTGATTTTGATGTTATTTTCTCGCGCAATATGCTGATCTATTTTGACACCAGTGCCCAGAGAAAAGCAGAGAAGATCTTTTATGAGAAGCTGCGCATCGGAGGAGCACTGTTTCTGGGACATGCAGACCATATAGATAATGTATGTGGCTTTAAAAGGCTAATGGAGAAGAGAGTCAGCTTTTATAAGAAGTGAAATATCTTCTTAACACCTTGCCCTCTAGGTAAACTGGATAGGACCTTCGCTTCTTCCGTGCAGGAACTGCTGCACAGCCGGATGCGGCGAGTTCTCAATCTCTTCTTGGGTTCCGTAAGCGACTATCTTGCCGTCAAAGAGCATAGCAAAGTAATCCCCGGCCTTGAAACTTTCACCGATATCATGCGAGATCAGAACCGATGTCACGCCCAGTTCATGCTGAAGCTTGATGATCATCTGGGTGATATGATCACTGGTCACAGGATCAAGCCCTGAAGTCGGCTCATCATACAAGATGATCTTCGGCTCCAATACGATAGTGCGGGCAAGACCCACACGCTTGCGCATCCCTCCCGAAAGCTCATCAGGAAAAATATCTGCTATATCTTCCGCGTTCAATCCGACCATGGCCAGTTTAGAGAAGACATTGGCATGGATCTCTTCTTCACTCAGCTTCGTATGTTCGCGAAGGGGAAAAGCGACATTCTCAAAGACATTCATACTGTCAAAAAGTGCGCCGCTTTGGAACAAGAAGCCTACCTCTTTACGAATGGCACGCATCTCTTTTTCAGAACATCCGATGATCTGCTGCCCGTCCACAATGATCTCGCCCTTTTCCGGTTTTAAAAGTCCGACGATATGCTTGATCGTCGTAGACTTTCCTCCTCCGGAAACACCCAGGATGACTGTTGTCTTCCCCTCGACGATAGTAAGATCGATTCCCTTGAGTATCTCTCTGTCGCCAAAACGTTTGTGGATGTTCTTAAACTCTATCATTGCACTCTGTTCTTTCCAAGCAGGACATACAGACGGCGTCCCATAAGCACGATAAGGGAGACAACAAGTATTTTAAAGTCTATCTCGCTGCCGATATGGAGGTTTTGGAACTCCGTGCTTTGCGTCGCTTCTTCGCCGAGTCCTTGAAGTTCAAGTATCTTGGGCGTATAGACACCGATGAAAAGCCCAATCGTACACAGCGCCGTGATAGCCGAAAGCATCACCGTCTTATCGCGCTGAA
>JBFEYG010000068.1:0-10972 GCA_041562275.1 Sulfurimonadaceae bacterium
CCATCTGAACTTCAGACTTATCCTTCATGTCAATGCCGTCAAGTTTTTCCTGCTTCCCGCGCTGACACTCTTTATTCTGCAGTTCACCCCTTTTTCCAGCATGGTCAAGGGGATCATCTTTATGGAGCTCTTTATGCCTCTGGCCGTGGCTAACGTCAATCTGGGCTCTCTCTATGACTGCCGGCCCAAAGATATCACCGCACTTATTTTTATCTCTTCTTTGCTTTTTTTAGGGCTGAGTTTTTTTGCACTCTATGCTATACGGCTGTTTTAGTCCAGGATGTCGGGAGAGAGTCCGATGATCCAGTCATAAGAAATGACGATCGGCTTCTTATCTATCTCGACCAAATAAAAATACCTGCTGCCTTCCATAAGTTCTTCAGAGATCAACTTACTCTTTTTCACCTCATCAAACCGCATCTTCAAAAGAACTGTCGCTGTCTTGAACATCTCTTTTTCATCGGAAGCCTGCGGATCGGCAAATTCTATCCTGTCGCCCTTACGTACCAGCGCACGTTTTAAAAATTGGAAGTTTCGCAGAAGTGCCGAAAACAATACTACAGCCAAGAACAAAACGATTACGGCTGCACTCCAGTGTAGCACCGAAAGGATAAAGGCAAGACTCAAGGCGAAAAGAAGATAAAAAAAGAAAAAGACCGCTGTGAACTTGTCAAAAAGGATCACCCGAGAGACAGCAAGAAGGTTTTTCAGCAGGTGGGCATACGCCTGAAGAGTATCTTTGAACACCGTTAACCTTTCAATGGCTGCGAGGCAGGCATCTCTTCAATAAAATCTTTTTCCCAAAAGAACTCGATCCAGTCCGTAGCTTCACGCACTGCAAAATCAGGCTGAATCACCGCCGTAGGTTTATAAAACAGAGAAGCGATCTTGAACTCGATATCCGGAAAGCACTGTTTCAAAAGGGCCAAGACCTCTTTGATGGTCTGCCCGCTGTCTATGATATCGTCAAGGATCAAGACCTTCTTGGCATCTTTGAGCTCTGGTGTATTGAAGATCTCACAGCTTTGCCCTTTCGCATCTTTTTCATACAAGATCGAGTTGATCGCAAAAAGCCGTCGGTTATCTACTGCATGTGCATAGGCATGCCCCAGAGTCAAACCGCCTCGGGCAATGGCCAAAAGTGTATCGGCTTGAAACTCTTGGCAGAGTAAGACCAGCTTTTTTGTATCTACAACAAATTCTTCATAACTGTAATAGGTCATTTCATCCTCATCTTCACTATAGCAGTGCTAAATTCTTGTGATTGTAACGGAACTTTCTTATTAAATGTGTTAAAATATTTTCAAATACTCTCAAGGAAACGGATGGATTCGCTTGCGCCACTTTTAGAACAGACTTATTTAGGAAACACACTTTCACAATGGCTTAGCGCTTTAGGATTCTTTCTCTTTTTCATGCTACTGCGCCGTCCTTTAGCCCATTTTTTCATCGGTTTTCTGCGCAGACTCACTTCTAAAACGAAAACTACTCTGGATGACACCCTCGTCGTAGTCATTGAGCCTCCTTTGCGTCTGATCTTTGTCCTTATCGGTCTGTATGCGATGTTTGCGATCTTGACGCTTAATCCCACCATGCAGCTCTTTGTATCACACTTTTTCTCTTCTATGGTCGCCTTTACGATATTTTGGGCACTCTACCGCGGGGTCAATATCCTAAGTGACTTTTTACATGAATACGAAGGAAAAGTAGCCAACCGCCTAAGTACCGACTTGGCTCTTTTTCTAATCAAAACAGTCAAGATCATCCTGCTTGTCATGGGTTTTGTTGTCATCGTCCAGGAGTGGGGATACAACTTCACCGGTTTTCTGGCTTCACTTGGTCTTGGCGGCTTGGCCTTCGCCCTTGCTGCCAAAGACACTGCCGCCAACCTTTTCGGATCTCTCGTCATCTTTTCAGACAAGCCTTTTGATGTGGGTGACTGGATCCAGACCCCTGAGGTCGAAGGTACTGTCGAGGCTATAGGCATACGATCGACAAAGATACGCACCTTTGACAAAGCTCTTGTAGCTGTTCCCAACGCAACACTGGCGAACAGTCCGATCACAAACTGGTCACGGATGACGATGCGCCGTATCAAGATGACCGTGGGGCTGACCTACAGTACGACATCTTCACAGATGCAGACCATCTTGAGCGAGATCCGAACCCTGCTGCACAATGATGCCGATATCAACAATCAGACGATCATGATCCATTTCACGGATTTTCAAGACTCCTCTTTGGGTATCTTCTGCTACTTCTTCACTAATACGACAAACTGGCAGGAGTACCTGATCGTACGTGAACGTATCAACCTTGCTATCATGAAGATCGTCGAAGACAACAAAGCCAGCTTTGCCTTCCCTTCACAGTCTGTGTATATCGAGAGTCTCCCAGACAACACCGCTCGACCACTAGAAGCCTAAGGAAGAAGATGAAATTTATAATCTCTGTTTGTATTGTCCTGTTTGCTATCGGATGCGGAGGCGGCAGCCAGCCTGAACCCGCTACCTACCCTTCGTGGTTTCTCAATCCTCCTGCCAATGACGGCTCCTTTCTTTATGGCACGGGGGAAGGAAGAGATATCGACTCAGCCAAGGCTTCAGCACTTAACTCCGTTGCCGCCTCCTTATCCATTACCGTAAGTTCGGAATTTCAGAAGAACGAGTCCAGCCAAAGTTTCAACGGAAATGAAAATGCCTATCACTCTGCACTTAGCACGGTTAAAGCCGAGGTGAAAGCGATCGAGTTCAGCGACTACAGGATCATTCAGAACCAAGTAATCGGCAGCAAAGCGCTTGTACTTGTAGAGGTCTCCCGTTTCAAACTTTTTACCAGCCAAAAAGAGAAACTGGAACGTTTTTCTCAAGACCTGAAGATAGAACAAGACAACATCGATCGACAGTCTCCTTTGAAAAAAGCCTACTTGTATGAGCAAAGCAGAGACAAGACACAAAGACTTACCTCGCTCGCCCTGCTTACCAAAAGTATAAACTCAGGTTTTGACACCGGGCCCTATTTTCAGCAGGCGGCCGATATCAGAAAGTCACAAAGTGATGTTACAGACGATGCCAAGGTCTCCATCACTGCAGAACCGGAAGCCGAACTCTTTGTGACTCTGCTCAAAGAAGGACTCAATAAGGCCGGGATCAAAACTGTCACACAAGGGGCCAACACAAGCATCCGCCTAAAAAACAGTTTTCAGACCGACGAGATCTACGGATTCAAGATCGCAAAAGCCACACTCTCCATCTTTACACAAGACAGCAGCCGTAAGAATATCGCGACCCAGACGATCAACCTCAGCGGTAAATCGCGATATGACTATGAGAAGGCAAAAGCAAGTGCCGCCCAGGCACTGAGAAAGAAGATAGAGACTGAAGGCATCTATACCGTTTTGGGAATACACTAGAGAAAACATCTGAAAGTATCATACACAGGGGAGAATATGTTTAAATCATTACTTGCACTTACAGCGGCACTGCTCATCTTCAGCGGTTGCGGGGCTTCCATCGACTCGATCGATGCCTATGCGCCGATCCCCCTTGAGAAGTCACCCTTTATGCCCACTAAAGAAGAGATAAAAAGCGGCAAGACGAAGGTTGTCCTCACCCCTATCGACGATACGGACTTTGAACTGGCCCAGCGTGCAAACCTGGGACAATCGCTTTATGTCGAGCTGGAAAGAGAACTGAGTTCCAGTGGGACCGTAGAGGTCCTTGACAGAGAGATCGCAGCCAAGTTTGAAAACGAGATCCGCCTGAGCGAGATGGATGCCGATTCTCAGATGAGCGATGTAGAACTCTCTGCGGCCAAGTATGCGATCTCGGGGAGTCTTTCCAATGCCCGATTCAGTTCACGTTTTACCCAGACCCAGCGGTGGCAGGACAAAGAGGGGAAAATCCATGTCATACCAGCGCACTATACCTACACTGCTTCGGTCAGCGGTATCTTGAAGATCTATGCGATTCCTTCCATGAAGGTCTTAAAGACGATCGAGTTTTCCGATAACACCAGCCGAAGGGAAGACAGCAGGTTTTATGGCAACAGACATTATCCCGCCGATGTCAGCGGTATGCTAAACAAAGCAGGAAGGGATGCCATCCACGGCACACGCATTGTCTTTAAAAACTACCTTGCACCTAAAGGCTACATCATGGAACAGCGCAGCGACGGAGACACTGAGATCGTAAAAGTCAGCATCGGCAGTGCTGACGGATTAGAAAGTGGAAGCGAAGTCGAGATATTCACCATACAAAGTACGACCAATCCCTTCACCGATGAAGTTGAGACCCAAAGTGTCAAGATAGCCGACGGTGTTGTCTCCAACAAACTTACTGAGCACCGGGCATGGATAATCCTTGAGGAAAAGACACAGGAGATCAAGATAGGCGATTACATCAAAGCCACCTATTCAAAAGAGTTTTCTGATTATTTCAATGATATTACTAAAGGCTATAACACTTTGGTTCGATAAGGGTTATCCTCTATTGATAATTGGTAAAAATTCGCTACAATAAATAAATTGAAATTAGCAAAAAAGGATTTTTTATGAAAAAAACCGTCGTATCACTCTTTATTACTGCCGTTCTTGCAGCCACCTTTACCGGCTGTGCAAAATCACCTGAGGCCAGTACTGCCGATCAAGACGGTGACTTCCGTTGTAAGATCAACAACACCCTGGCACCGGAATGGGCATGTGGAAATGAAGGCCTTGAAGGTGCTATCACCGCTGTTGGTTCTGCGCCTATGAGTAAACTGGGAGAAGGGTTCTCACGCCGTGAAGCCATTGCAAATGCACGCTCAAATCTGGCTCAGCAGATCCAGACTCTGGTTAAAGACAAGGTGACTACATTTGCACGTGCAACAGGTGTAGGCGGAGCAGAAGTAGCGGACAAAGTCTCTACCCAGGTGTCCAGCCAGGTCGCAAAAGTCACACTTAATGGTTCAAAACAGATGAAACGCTGGCAAGACCCGACCAACAATGACATCTATGTCCTTGTGGGTGTGAATGAAAGTGCTATGAACCAGGAGATCAAGAACCAGGTCAAATCTTCATACAAGAATGATAATGCACTATGGCAGCAGTTCCAGGCCAAAAATGCGCTTGAAGACCTTGAAAAAGAGTTTCCAACAGACTAAAGCAATCATGAAGCGGTCTCCTCCGCTTCATATCTAGATATAAACACACACTCTGTCTTTATCTTTAGATATGAGGATGCACATGTATAAACTACTTCTTTCAGCTTTTCTGCTTCTGGTATTAAGCGGATGCAACACACAAAGTCAACTGCCACCTGTTCAAAAACCAAAATGGATAGACTACCCTTCATCTGACCTGCTTATAGGTGCCGTCGGGAGCGCTATGCCCCACTTTAAAGGTAAAACGGCCCAGCGACGTCTGGCCATCTCAAGAGCCATAGATGAACTGGCTCAGCAAAGCGGCGTTCAGGTACATAGCACCATACTTCGGCAAGAGAGTCGTGAAGGCTCTCAAACTCAGGCTTCCGCCGAAATCTACACCATCCAAAGCAGCGACAACAAGACGATTCAGGCACATATTGAAGCCGTTTGGACACATCCAAGAACGCAAGAGATATACGTATGGCTTTTAGAAAACTAAGCCTTCTTCTGCTTCCGCTGTATCTCTGTGCAAATGAAAGTTTCGAGCTGTTCAAACAGCAGCAAGAGCAGGGTTTCAAACAAAAAAAACTGCAGTTCGTCGATTTTAGAAAAGCGGAAGACAGAGCCTTTAACGAGCATATGGAAAAAGAGAAGTCTGCTATAGCAGCTTACCGAAAAAAGCTCAAAGTCCTCTGGCCTGATGCCGACCTGGGCAATGCAAAAAAACTCGTCACCTATTCCAAAGACCTCAAGACACAAAGCATCATAGATTTTCAGCACAATGAGATAAAGATCTCAACCCTCTCAAGCGATGAGATGAGTGCCAAAAAACAGCTGCTTGAAACGCTGCAGAAGACGCTTGAAATAGACAATACCCAAGCCTTCGATGAGAACGAGCTTGAGCAAGATATCGAAAGGCTTTCCAAAACGTCAAAATATGTCAAACATGCCGACATGGACAGCCAAAAACTGATAAAGACGCCTTTCAGCAGGGAGACTATCCGGGCGGAGGATATCACGCTTATCAAAAAGAAAGACAGCTATCAGGTCACCTATCGACTGCCGGCAAACTCTACCTATCAGCGTTCAGCCAACTATCTTGTCTCTGCCAAGTCCAATGCACAGCGCTTCAGACTTCAGCCGCATTGGCTTCTTGCCATCATGCATTCAGAAAGCAGTTTCAATCCTATGGCCCGCTCCAGTGTTCCCGCTTACGGTCTCATGCAGATCGTCCCGCGTACAGCGGGAATAGACTCCTACTACTTCTTGTATAATAAACGCCGTCTTCTTTCAGCCTCGTATCTGTACAATACCAAGAACAACATCGAGACCGGGTCTGCCTACTTGCATATACTCTACTATAAATACCTCTTGGCCATCAAAGACCCGACCAGCCGTCTGTATTGTGCTATAGCAGGCTACAACACCGGTGCAGGCAATGTTGCACGCACCTTTGTCGGAAGTAACAGTGTCCAAAAGGCAGCAGCTGTCATCAACACAATGACTCCGCAAAAAGTCTATGACTACCTTCTTAACAACCTTCCTTACGAGGAGACTAAGCACTACTTGAAGAACGTTCATACCCGTAGCCAAAAGTATCAAACCCTTTATCAACTCTAAACTGCTATAATTGCATAATTAAACTATGAACTGAGCATAATATATGACAAGCAACAACACACCTGCGCTTAAGAAACTGGCTATTATCGGACGACCCAATGTAGGGAAAAGTTCTTTATTCAACCGTCTTTTAAAAAAGCGCGACGCCATCACATCAGACCAGGCCGGTACGACACGTGATGTAAAAAAACGAATTGCCAAGATCCTTGACAAAGAGGTAGAACTTCTCGATACCGGCGGACTGGACAAGGGATGTGAACTCTTTGACAAGATCAAAGAGAAAGCCGTCAAGGCAGCTTACGAAGCGGACATCATCTTGTATATGACCGACGGAAAGACCATCCCTAATGATGAAGACAAGAAGTTCTTTTACGAACTGCAGAGCATGGGAAAAGCCATCGCACTTGTGGTCAACAAAATAGACAATGACAAGATGAACGAGCGTCTTTGGGACTATTATGAGTTTGGGACGGATACTGTTTTCGGTATCTCCGTTGCACACAACCGCAATACCATCAAGCTTATCGAATGGATCTACGAGCAGCTGCCTGCCGTAGACTCCACTGAAGACATCGAGGAACTGGAAGCCGCCGAGGAGTCTTATGACTACAATCTTGAAGAGTTTGACGAAGACGAGATAATAGAAGAAGAAGTAGATGAAGACCCGACGGTCTTTGAAGAGAACGACAACACCCGTTTCTATGACCCGGAGCGTCTAAACACCATCAAAGTCGCCATCATAGGACGTGTTAATGTCGGGAAGTCTTCCCTTCTGAATGCCCTGGTCGGTGAAGACCGTTCCGTCGTCTCTTCCGTTGCAGGAACCACCATCGACCCCATCGATGAGATGGTCGAAGTCGGTGATAAGAAAGTGACCTTTGTCGATACGGCAGGTCTGCGCAGACGCGGTAAGATACTCGGTATCGAGAAGTATGCCCTGATGCGTACAGAAGAGATGCTCTACGATGCAGATATCGCTCTGCTAGTCCTGGATGCCTCCGAACCTTTTAAAGACCTGGACGAGAAGATCGCGGGACTGGTGGATAAAAACCGTCTGGGCTGTATCATCGTACTGAACAAATGGGATCTGACGGACAAGGACTTTGACAAGTTTACGGAAAAAGTGCGTTCACGTTTCAAGTTCTTGCATTACGCACCTATCATCACGATCTCGGCACTGACTAAACAGCGCGTGAACAAGATAATGGACAAGATCTTGGAGATCAATGACAACTTCTCACAGCGTATCGGTACTTCCCTGCTAAACCGTACAATCGAGCTGGCGCAGCGTCGTCACCACCTCCCTTCGGTGCGCGGGAAGATCATTCGTATCTATTATGTGACCCAGTACGATATCCGTCCTCCGCGTATCGCACTTGTCATGAACCGTCCGGAAGGTCTGCACTTCACTTACCGACGCTATTTGACCAACAAACTGCGTGAGGCCTTTAACTTTGAGGGAACGCCGGTACTGTTCCACGCACGAAGCAAAAAACAGAAGACCTATATCTCGGATGAGTCTGACTTCCTTGAAGAGAAGTTTGGCGGTGCACCGGTTACCGAAGAAGAGATGCATGAGATGTACGAAGAGTATGAAGACTACGATGATGAAGAGTTCGAGCCTGAGTTTGAAAAGAACATGGCTGAAGACAAGAAACATAAAAAAGACAATGACATTGAAGAGGGATTCGTAGACATAGATTAAATCATAAAAGATTTAATCTTGTCAAAAACATCGCTACTATCTTAGTAGCTTCCTTAGGCTCTGTAGTATTATGCACAAGGCATAATACTGAACATTTATTTTCTTGTGAAATACGTGATTATAATAGATGAGGGGCTAACTCTAGATAGATAGCATCTTCAAGGTTTGCCAGCTCTTTATTGAACTGTCTTCTGTCACAGTCCCCTTTGAATGAGTGTTCATCCGTCTGTGATGGCTTGATCGTAAAAGATTTTTTGTTTATGTCAACATTAACATACACTTCTTTCTTAACCCCAGTTTTATACCTACGATCAGCCCTACGTAGTGGGATTCCACGTTTCTTTACAGTATACGTCTTTTTTAGATAAATAGAGTCTGATTCAGGATCTACAATATCCCAGTCGTTTTTATCGGCAGCTTTTGTGATTGCATTTTTTAAAATCTCTACATCAAAATCATTTTTGAAGTTTTTTTGAATAGTTGACACGGGTGTGACAGATGGCGAATGACTGCAGCCCGAAATGACAAGTGTTGATAGTATTAACAATGGTAATGAAAGTTTATTAAGCATAGATTTTTTTAGCATAGTTTTCCTTATGTTGCTTATGGATGTTAAATAAAGGGTTAAGTAAAACTATACAATGCGGGGAGGTCGAAAAATATCCTTTGTTAGAGTAAAAGGGACAAAGTTTTTATCAGAGAATGATAAGCTATTGCAGTACATGCCCAACACAGGGGAACTTTTGACAAGGTCCGCTATATCAGCGATTGATTCACCTTTAGAGTTTTCACATTCGCTCACAGATTCGATTGTCACTTCAGGTTGCACAACTGAAAAACCATGTGTTTCAATCATCGATACAGTGATAACAAAAAATGCCATGAGGCCCAAAAATACTGAAAGCTTTATTTTCATGAAGAAAGTATAAACATTCTTATATTAAAAGTCAAGGCATACATCTCAGATAAGGTCGGGATGCCGAAACAAGCAATCCCAGACTGTACTCCTTAAAACGGTTTAACGATCACCATAGCTACGATCAGCAGCAATAAGATCGTCGGAGCCTCATTGTAATACCTAAAGAACTTTCCGCTCTTATTGCAATCATCTGCCAAAAGCTTTTTATAGTAGTGCCCCATCGAGAAAAAATAACCTATTAATATGGCGACCAGAGTAAGTTTGGCATGCAGCCAGCCTCCGCTTTTAAACAGTCCCGGATTGAGTGCGATCATGATCGAACCTGAGATGACAGTAGCCCACATCGAAGGCACACCAATCGCATAATAGATCTTTCTCTCCATCACCTTGACAACCTCTACAAAACCTTTGTTATCAGCATTTTCAGCGTGATAGACAAAGAGTCTCGGCATGTAAAAGAGCACGGCAAACCATGCGACCATTGAGATGATGTGGAACCAGAGTATCCATGTATAATATTCCATTTGTAATCCTTTTTAGGCCCTGAGCAAGCTTTCTAAGCTCGTATTATATGACAATTAACTATAATCCCGTCAATAATCTACAAGGAACTTTTGTGAAAGTATTAGCAGGTATTCAACCCTCGGGAGATTTACACATCGGAAACTACTTCGGTTCGATCAAAAAGATGATCGAGCGTCAAGAGAGTGACAGTGTCTATGCTTTTATCGCCAACTATCACGCGATGACAACCGTAAAAGAGGGACCGCGTTTGGCTGAACTGACGATGCAGGCAGCAACTGACTTTTTGGCACTTGGTATTGACCCGGTCAAGACGATGTTTTGGGTCCAGTCTGATGTCAAAGAGGTCCTGGAACTGTACTGGGTACTTTCACAACTGACGCCGATGGGCTTTTTGGAGCGTGCCCACTCCTACAAAGACAAGGTCGCAAAAGGGATCAGTGCCAGCCACTCTCTTTTCTCTTATCCTGTCCTGATGGCAGCCGACATCCTGCTTTTTGACTCGGAGATCATCCCTGTCGGAAAAGACCAGATACAGCATGTCGAGATCGCCAGAGATATCGCCATCCGTTTCAATAATGAGTATGGAGAGTGTTTCCATCTTCCAGAGCATCAGGTCGAGGCCGAGGTGGCTACCGTTCCAGGTATAGACGGTGCAAAGATGTCCAAGTCCTACGGCAACACCATAAATATCTTCGGTGAAGAGAAGAAGATCCAAAAGACCATCAAAAAGATCGTCACGGACACAACACCGCTTGAAGAGCCCAAAGAGTTCGAGAGCTGTAATATCTATGCCCTTGCCAAGCTCTTCTTGGACAAGAATGGACTTGAGGCATTTGAAGAGCGCTATAGAACGCCTGGAGAAGGCTATGGGCACTTTAAACTCTATCTTCATGATGTTATGTGGGAGTACTTCAGACCGTACAGAGAAAAGCGTGAGTACTATGCTTCCCATCAGAATGAAGTACGCGATATCCTTAAATCAGGTGCCGACAAGGCACGTGCTATCGCGTCTGAAAAAATGGAGATCATCCGCTCGAAAACAGGTATATCTTATTAAATTCTAAATCCGCAGGTCTAGC